>JBCCFA010000314.1:0-5417 GCA_039029975.1 Pseudomonadota bacterium | reverse complement strand
TTTTTTTCTGACTAGGGTCTGCTTTATAAACGACTTCCCCATTTCTGAATTCAAAATCTTCGTGCTTGGCGTCCAATTGAAGGTCGTGGGCAAGAATACGGGTGATTTTGACTTTTATTTCTTCACACGCTTTATGCACCGCGCTCATGAAATACGATCCCGCCCGCGCACCAATCGTGCCTGCGCCGAATGGCGTGGTGCCGGTATCGCCGGTTGTTACCGTAACGTCCTGCGGGTTGATGCCAAGCGCATAGGCTGCTACTTGCGGCGTGGTCGTCTCATGGCCTTGCCCTTGCGGCGCGTCGCCGCCGAACACCAACACCTTACCGCGTGGATCAATACGGACTGAAGCAGCGCCATAGCCAGGTTGATTTTCCATGGGCACAAGTAGTTCTGAGGCAACCCCGGACAGCTCAACGCCCGTGCCGAATCCAATACCTAGGTATTTTCCTTGTTCGCGCGCTTGTTGCTGCTCTTCGCGAAATTTTGCCAAATCAATCTGATCAATGAGATTGTCCCAAACTTTGAGAAAATCGCCGCTGTCGTAATATTCTCCAGTTAGCGACGTATAAGGCAATTCTGGCACGAGGTTTTTTCGTCTTAGATCCGCAGATTCCATGCCGAGCTTACGGGCTACCATGTCGACGGCACGTTCTATTGCGAATCGTGTTGGGAAATGACCAAACGCGCGCGACGGCGTCAAACACGCTTTATTCGTGGTCGCTACCGCCAGCTCCACGTGCGCGTGTTGCCACGTGTAGCCGTTTGGTAATTCGACAGAGCCTAAGAACGGCATGACAAATCCCCAATACACGCCAGTTTCGCCGCTGCCATTGTTTGCGATGCCTCGATTGCGTAAGGCAATTAGGTTGCCCTCCTTATCCGCTGCAATATCCATGTAGTGGATCTGATCGCGTTCCTGACCAACGTTCATCAAGCTTTCGTCGCGCGATTCGATCCAACGTACTGGACGACCGAGTTTTCGCGCAAGATGCGCAATGACTACGTTTTCACGATAGAAGGGCGCTTTCACGCCAAATCCGCCGCCTTGATCTCGTGGTGCGATCACGCGGACCTGCTCGGCGGGAATATCGAGAATGTCGGTAAGCGCGAGGCGATCTATGTGGGGTCGCTGTGTCGTGATCCACGCCGTTAGACCATCTGAGTCGCTCCAATCGCAAAGCACGCCGCGAGGTTCCATGGGCGTTAAGCCGGTTCGATGGGTTACAAACTTTTCACTAACGACGCAATCGGCGCTCGCGAAAATCTCATCAACTTTTTGTTTGTTCGCCGCTTGTTCTTCCGGCGTTTCACCGCCGGTAAACGTCATGCCGAAAATCTGATTGTTGGGCGCATCGTCGTGAACGACAAGTGCGTCGTCTGCGAGCGCCGCTTCTGGGTCGGTATTTACTGGCAGCTCATCGTATTCAACTTCAACGAGTTCGGCGGCGTCCTCTGCCGTGTACTTATCGCGAGCCACAACAATGGCAATTGGTTCGCCATGAAATTTAACTTTACCAACTGCCAAAGGCCAAAACGTGGGGTAATGCGCCTCAAGGTTAGGTAGCAATACCGCTTTGGGTAATGGTTCTATCTCCTCTTTCATATCATCGCCAGAGTAAACAGCGACAACACCCGGTATTTTCATTGCTTCGCTAACATCGACACTAACGATGTTGGCGTGCGCATATTCGCTACGAACGAATACCGCGTGCAGCATCCCAGGGAGCACAATGTCTGCTAAATATTTACCTTGACCGCTAACCAAGCGGCGGTCTTCTTTGCGGCCGAGCCGCGCGCCCATCCATTCAGTAGTTTCAGCCATGTTCCCCCCTTAAGCGTTCATTTCTTGCGCAGCGCGTTTAACCGCACGTACGATATGCACGTAACCCGTGCAGCGGCACAAGTTACCGACTAAACCGTGCCGAATTTCTTCGTCCGTAGGGTTTGGGTTCTTGGCTAAAAACTCGGTCATATTCATCAATATGCCGGGCGTGCAATATCCGCACTGCAAACCATGTTCGTCATTAAAGGCTTGCTGTAGGGGTGACAACTTACCGCGTTCTCCGCCCAAACCTTCGACGGTTGTAATGGTGTGACCATCAGCTTGGACGGCCAACATGAGGCAGCTCTTAACGGCTTCGCCATTAAGATGAATGGTGCAAGCGCCGCACACGCCCTCAAACGTGCAACCGACGTGAGTACCAGTTAAACCCAATTGCTCGCGAATAAAATCAACCAACAACATGCGGGGCTTAACTGACTCTTGATATTCAACACCATTGATAGTGACAGTGATCATTTTCATTAGTTTGCTTCCGAAAGTTTAGGCAGCGCGTTGCCAGGCGAGCTCGAGTACTTGTTTGCCGATACTGCGAATAAGCTGTTGTCTATATTCGCTACTGGCCCACTGGTCGCTTTGGGTTTCCATGGCGTTGACCGCGGCATCAAGTGCGTCGATGAAAGCCGTTTCGTTAATTGGATGTCCTTCTAATTTTGATTCAGCATCGGGACAACGCTCTGCGCCATTGGCGAGACCGGAAAAGGCAATCCGTGCGCCGCTGCATTTTTCGCCGTCGCGTATTAGCCGAGCAGCAATACCCACCACCGGCAGCGCATCTGTTACCAATCCCCATTTTTTGTAGGCGCTGCCCGTATTGGCGGGTGACTCAAAACTAACGTCGACTAAGATTTCATCGTCTTCACGGGCTGTTTCGAGTGGACCAAGGAAGAAATCGTCGGCGCTAACATCGCGAGTATTACCCGACGCCGAGCCGAGTGTTAATGCCGCATCGAGGCTTAAGGCGACTGCCGGCATGCATGAGGCGATATAGTTCCAACACAAGCTGCCGCCGATGGTGCCGCGATTTCGCACTTGTCGGTCGCCAACATGACTAGCGGCATCGCAGAGTGCAAGCACGCTATTGGGAAGCCCTTCGCATTCTGCAATTTCGACGTAGCGTGTCATCGGTTTAACCGATACGTTTTCATCGACGGTGATGCCTTTGAGATCTTGGACATCCTGCAGATCGATTACTGCTTCTGGTCGCACGATTCGAGATTTAATTGCTTGCATCAAGCTTTGTCCGCCAGCAATGAAGACACCGTCGCCATCTGGGAAAGCTTTGATTTCTGCGAGCGCCTCTTCAATCGTCGACGGTCGCGCGTAGTGTGAGATTTCCGCCGGAAACATTTGTTTCTCCCCCTCTTTGTTGGCGCAAGCATCGCGCGTTTCTGCATATATTGCCAGTGCTTTTGATGGGAGATAAATTAAATTTGCTGCGGCGCGCCGGAAGCAGCTAAGCTAGCTCCAAATGCGATCCACGAACTTTGGAGCAAAACATGACATACAAGATCGAATGTGTTGTTGCCGCCAATAACCACCTGGGCGAAGGTCCCGTTTGGGACGTGCAAGAACAGGCCCTGTATTGGGTGGATGGCACCGGTGCACGCGTCGATAATCCGTCTATCTGGCGACTTGATCCAAAATCCGGAGCGATTAAAAACTGGTCACTAGGGCGCGATATCGGCGCGATGGCACTGCGTGAACAAGGTGGCGCAGTGCTGGCTTTGGACGATGGCTTTTACTTCTTCGATTTCAAGACTGAGGCTTTGGAGTTGTTGCACAAAATTGAGGCAGATCAGCCACGGAGCCGTTTGAACGACGGAAAGGTCGATCGTCGTGGCCGATTTGTTGCCGGCGGCATGGACGATAAAGAAGAGCTCGGCATTTGTGGCTTATGGCGCCTTGATCCGGATTTATCGATTACGCAAATAGATGAGGGCATTATTTGCTCGAATGGACCTTGTTGGAGCCCCGACGACAAAACTTTTTATTTCGCGGATACATTCCAGCAAACCATGTGGGCTTACGATTACGACATCAACACTGGAAACGTGGGTAATAAAAGAGACTTCGCTAGCACCGAAAATGAAAGCGGGTTTTTTGACGGTTCGACTGTTGACGCCGACGGCGGGATTTGGAACGCCTTGGTGATCGGCGGCGATCTCATTCGTTATGCCCCAGATGGCTCGGAAGATTTGCGCATTGGTATGCCCGTTAAAAATATTACCAGCGTAAATTTCGGCGGGTCTAATCTAGACGAAATTTATGTTACCTCGATGGCCCGTGTGAGTCACCCGGCTACCCACGATCATTTCCAGCAGCAACCCAAACCACAGTTTGGCGCCGGTGCTTTGTTTCGAGTTTCTGGTTTAGGCATTAAAGGCGTGCCCGAGCCGCGATTTTCGGGATAGAAAGTTCAGTGGTGTCGTTTGCATGAATCTATTAGAGGCACTCGGTCGTGATTCTGGTGTGATCTGCCTGGTTGGCGCCGGCGGAAAAAAAACCTGTATGTACCATCTTGCGGCTAGCCATCCTGGTCGCGTGTTGTTGACGTCGACGGCGCATATGTACCCATACCGCGAGAACAAAATCGACCGATTAATAGCATGGGAGGAAGCAGGTGCTGATTTTAAGCTGAGCGACGAAGAGCGCGTCATTGCCTTAGCGTCGAAAACAGACACTCCAAAACGCATTGGCGGTATCGAGGCTGACGATCTTGCACTGACTTTAGACAAACAGGCTTTTGATCTATGCGTGATTAAAGGGGATGGTGCCCGCGCGCGTTGGATTAAGGCCCCGGCCGAGCACGAACCACTGATTCCTTCGGTAACCGATGTCGTGGTACCTGTGGTGTCGATAAAATCGATTGGGCGACCGTTGGACGATCGCACTGCTCATCGACCTGAACAAATCGCCAAACTCGTGGGCCATCGGCCCGGTGATTTGATCACATCCACGGCCGTCTCTCGATTACTTAGTCATCCTAACGGCGCATTGAAGGGTGTTGGTGATTACGAGGTGGTGCCGCTACTGAATATGGCCGATAACGGGCGATTGACGAGCTTGGCGCGAAAGGTTGCGACAAACGCGCTGGCCGCTACCGATCGGTTTAGCCGTGTATTGGTGGCGTCCATGAAACAAGACGAAGTGAAAGAAGTGGTTTCGTTAAACTAATTTCGCGATCCACCTTGCAAACCGACCGGACGGTATGTATACTTCATTTCAGGAGTAAAGAATGGCAAGCAAACGAGAGCTAAAAGCGGAAATAACCCGCGAAAAAATCTTAGAAGCGGCAGCCGACGAGATCTATCGCGTGGGTTTTCGGGCCGCGTCTTTAAGCGAGATCCTAAATAAATTGGGCATCTCTAAAGGCGCCTTATATCACCACTTCCCGGATAAATTAGCGCTCGGTTACGCGGTCATCGAAGAATGTTTTGGCAAGCGCCACGAAGACACCTGGGAGAATGCGCTAAAAGACGCAGATCCCGTGGCTGGTATCTCTAAACTGTTGACTGAAAAAGTTAATATGAAATGTAAAGATACCTTGTGTTGCGGCTGTCCGATCAATAAC
>JBCCFA010000313.1:0-5442 GCA_039029975.1 Pseudomonadota bacterium | reverse complement strand
AGTTGTTGCTCACGGAAACTAACGACCGAGTCGGTTATCTCGGTAACGCGCTTATTGAGGTTTTCTAGGAGCGGCATCACGCCATTGGTCGACAAGTTCGATCGCCAATTAAACGATCGTGTGCTGGTGGACGCCGCAGAAATGATGAAAAAACTGAATCAGAGTGCTTCTCAGCTTCAGATGATATTAGGTGATGAGAATCGCGATAAGTTTAGCGATTTTCTGACTCATATTGATGACGTGGCCTTAAATCTAAATTCATTAATTTCCCGAATTGAACAAACGCGGGTGCAAATGAATGGCGTGCTAAGTTCTTTAGATGAACTCGCCAATGGTAGTTCAGAGCGCGTTGCTGTGACCTTGGATCACGCCAATGAGTCTGTCATTGAAGCAAGAAAAGCGATGCGCACAATCAATAACCACCTTGATTCAATTCTCTATCATGCCGAAGGCAGCACTCGGCATCTGCACGAATTCTCTAAAGCCATTCGAGAAAATCCGACTCGCCTAATTCGTGGCACGAAAGACGAGGAGACCAGCGAGTGATCAGCAAATTGCTCGGGGTATTTGGTTTCGTGGCTTTCCTTGTTGGCTGTGGCAGCGTCTCGCCAATTCCTAGCGATACGTTCTATCGCTTTGAAAAAGTGGCAGAGGGCGGCGGTGCCGGCGTCGACCCGTGGAGCGAATCGAGCATCATTGTTAGTCGAATCCGGGCTACCGGCATTTATAAGGATCGCGCTATCGCGCAATTAGCGGCTGACGGGGTATCGCTTAAACAGAGTAAATACAACTACTGGAACGATAGCCCCGAAATTATGGTGCAACAGCGTTTATTCTCCCACGCGCAACGGCTTCGGCTTGCACCGACGGTCTCGTTGGAAAACCATCGCGACGCCGAGTTTGTTATCGGCGGTCGTTTGCTGCGTCTGGAACGAACTGTGGCGCCGTCCGGCATCGCCGTTGAACTACTGCTGAACGTAAAACGCGCGGAATCGAATGAAAAAATGTTGTTCGAACGACGCTTTGCCCGACAAGCGACCACAGATGATGAGACGCCAAAGGCCGCCGTGAAGCTAATTAGCCAATCACTCGACGACATCATCACCCAGTTCATCGAAGAGGCTGGTCAACGCGTTCACGCGACCCCGTAATCAACAATCTTGGTACACGCGAGTATCCCGTATGGCCGATATCCTTGGAAAATTTAAAGATAATTCGATTCGTATTGGCTTGAGTCTGCTTGTATTGGCAATCTTCGTTGCCCATGCGGCGCAGTGGTTGCGCATTGGATTCGTCGAGCAAATGGAGAACATTGCCTACGATCAGCGATTACTGTGGACCATGCCAGATACAACGGACAATCGCATTGTCATCGTGGATATTGATGAACAAAGCTTAACTGCTGAAGGTCGGTGGCCGTGGTCACGGAATAAAGTGGCCAGACTAGTCGAAAATTTGTTCGAAAAATATGACGTCGCTGTGGTCGCTTTTGATATTGTATTTGCCGAGCCCGACGAAAGTTCTGGACTTGGTGTGCTTGAAAGACTGGCGGACGAAAATTTTGCGGATGATGAAAACTTCCGAGCTCAGGTTCAACTCCTTCGTCCCGAGCTTGATTACGATGGCCTACTCGCCGAAACAATTCAGAAATATCCGGTCATCCTAGGCTATTACTTTAATTTTGCGACCCAAAATGAAGAGGTTTCTAAAATTGGCGCGCTGCCAAGCCCAGCTTTCGTGAAAGGTACGTTCAAAGGCAAACGCATAGATTTTTACAGCGCCGACGGATTCGGCGGTAATTTACCGCAGCTGCAATCGAGCGCATTGGGTGGTGGACATTTCAACCAGGTACCGGACAGTGATGGTGTGATTAGAAGGGTGCCGATGCTTGTCTCGTATGAAGGCGCAAACTTCGCCTCACTCTCATTGGAAGTAGCAAGAAAGCTGATGGGTGTGGATGCCGTGACGCCGGTATTTGAAAAACCACTATTCGGCGGCAAGGGATACATGGGGCTCGAGTGGTTGGGTGTAGGCTCCAAGCGTATTCCGGTAGATAAACAAATTTCTGCTTTAGTGCCGTTCCGCGGCAAGCGTGGTAGCTTTCCTTATGTTTCTGCAGCGGAGGTGCTGGCCGGTAACGCCGACGTATCGGTGTTAAAAGGAGCGACGATACTGGTGGGGACAACTGCACCGGGCCTAGAAGATTTACGGGCAACGCCGGTTGGTAAAACCTTCCCCGGAGTGGAGGTTCACGCCAATCTGTTGGCAGGCATAATCGACGGCACAATTAAACAATTACCAGAATACACCTTAGGTGCGGAAGTTTTGCTGCTTATCATTTTCGGCTTGGTCATGGCATTTTTGGTGCCGATACTAAGCCCTTTTGGCGCAACCATTGCAACTGCGGTTTTACTTATCAGTTACACCGCATTTAATTTCATCATTTGGAGTGCCGGCGATTTTGTCTTGCCGGTAGCATCCGGCATTATGATGCTGATTTCGATGTTCGTATTGAACATGTCTTACGGTTATTTTGTCGAAACACGTGGAAAACGAGAACTGACCGGCCTATTTGGGCAGTACGTACCGCCGGAATTGGTGGACGAAATGTCTTACGCGCCGACCGAATATTCGCTCGCAGCCGAAAGCAAGGAGCTAAGCGTGCTGTTTTCGGATGTGCGCGATTTCACAACTATCTCAGAAGGCTTGAAACCAGCCGATTTGGCTGAGCTAATGAATTTGTTGTTAACACCAATGACCGGTGTGATTCATGAAAAACGCGGCACGATAGATAAGTACATGGGTGATGCGATCATGGCGTTTTGGGGCGCGCCGATTAACGAAGATGCCCATGCCAAGCTCGCCTTAGAAGCTGGTATTGAAATGATCAGAAAGCTTGATGACATCAACAAAACCTTTGCGGCCCGCGGTTGGCCACTAATTCGCATTGGGGTGGGTATTAACACGGGCATCATGAACGTCGGCAATATGGGTTCTGAATTCCGCATGGCCTATACGGTACTGGGTGATGCAGTGAACCTTGGCTCGCGCCTTGAGGGTCTAACAAAAGGGTACGGGGTCGAGTTGTTAGTAAGCGAAAGCACCAAAGAAGCGGTGCCTGAATATATGTTTAGAGAAGTCGACAAAGTCCGGGTAAAAGGTAAAGATCTACCCGTCGCGATTTATCAGCCGATCTGCCTAAAGTCCGACTTAGACAAAGGCTGGAAAGACGAGCTGAAACTTTATCGCGAAGCTTTACGATTATATCGCACGCAAGAATGGGATATGGCCGAGATGAATTTTCTGAACTTACAAAAGATGTCTCGCGACCCCGGCTTATATAAAGTCTATGCGGAGCGAGTTGCAACTTACCGCAAGAATCCCCCGGGTTCTAATTGGGACGGCGTTTTCACGCATACTTCCAAATAAGAATATAACTCTGCTCATCGTATCTCGCCAAGCGGGCAAGCAATAACAAAGAACATTTTAGGCATACTTTTATTCAGACCTTGCGCCTTAGTCGACGTTCTAAAATAGCCTCACCGAATTTAGTTAAGCTACCAAGTTTGCTATGGGCGTTGCTGGGTTTTTGGTTAAGCCCGGCAGTTGCGAGCGAAGATTTGCGTAGCTGTGGACGCAATGGTGCCTGGTTGCAGGTGCTCGGCGCTGGCGGACCCGAAGTAGAAGACCAACGTGCTTCAAGCGGATACTTGATTTGGATAAACGGCCACTCTCGGCTGCTCATCGATTTAGGTGGCGGTGCGGCGTTGCGGTTTGGTCAATCGGGGGCGATTTTTAAAGAGTTGGACGCGATCGCCTTTACGCATCTCCACGCCGATCACAGCGCCGGTTTACCCGTTTTGGTGAAATCTTCTTTCTTAAGCGGACGCAAACGTGACTTGCCTGTCTTCGGCCCGACGGGTAACGAATACCTGCCATCTACGAGTCAATTTTTAGAACGCTTATTCTCATCATCAACTGGTGTGTACCCCTATTTAAGCGAATACCTTGTGTCAGACGGCAGTGGTGATTACCAACTTATACCGTTAGATATTGAAATCGGCGGCAGCCAAATTTGGCGCGGTTTTAAAACTAACTATTTCAATCTTTCTGCCATTGCGGTTGACCATGGTCCATTACCGGCATTAGCGTGGCGCGCGGATATTGGTGACCGATCGATCGTGATCAGCGGTGACACCAACGCGCGCCGCGGTAACTTACAGAAACTCGCGGCAGGCGCGCACTTATTTGTTGCGCACAACGCGGTACCCGAAGGGGCGACTGGTGTGGCGCGTAATTTACATATGCCGCCGTCCGCGATAGGAAATATCGCCAGCAAGGCGAAGGTTGAGCGGGTCGTGATTTCCCACCGTATGCGTCGCACCTTGGGGAACGAAGTAGAAACTCTTCGGCAAATCGAAGCATCTTTTTCAGGTGTCGTTGAGATCGCAGAAGATTTGAGTTGCTATCGAATCTAAATGGGAATGAAAGTCGGCCCACTGAGGCTAAGTTAGGGCCGAAAAAAAACCCGAAATCATTCGGGTTTTTTAAATTCACGTCTCGTGGGAACAGAGACCTCGAAGCGAATTTTACTAAGCCACACTGAACTCCATCTTGATACCTGCCAATTCGATGATGTCACCGCTGTTCATGGTGTAGGCTTGCGGGCCAATTGAATCGCCATTTACAACCGGATAGTTGTTGTTTTCACCGTCGCCTTCAATATGGGTTAGAAAATAACCCTGCGGGCGACGCGAGATAACCGCAACTTGCACACCAGGTTTACCTAATGTGATCAGGGCTTTCGTCAACTCAAGCTCTTTCCCTGCGATCGGGCCATTCAACACCTGAAGCTTACCCAGTGGCAGTCCAGCAGACGCGGCGGCCGGAGCGGGTTTTACAACGGGTGTGCCCCCGTCAGTCGTGTCAGGATCACCTTCGTCACCGGCACCAGCGCCGGCGTCTTCGGCCGCCTTAGCGGCAGCAACCGCCGCGCTCGCTGAGCCAGGGCGGATGATCATCGTTTTCTCGAAATCTTCGTCATCGGCCGTTGCGTGCTCGTTGACGTACTTCAGTTCATGTTTACCAATACCCACGACGTCGCCGTCACGTAGTGCATGCTTCTTGATCAGCTTGCCATTGACGTAAGTGCCGTTGGTGCTGCCAAGATCCTCTAAGAACGAGTCATCGAGTATGGTAATCACAAGCGCGTGTTTACCACTCACGGCAAGGTTATCGACTTGAATGTCGTTATCCGGTTTTCGACCTATCGAAATCCGTTCCTTGCTAAGTGAAAATTCCCCTTGCACTGCGCCGTTTAAGCTGAGAACTAGTTTAGCCATGTTTACGCCCTATCTAGCCTTCCCCGAAAAAATAATATTTTTGATCTTTGAAAGTGTTCCCATGTTTGCCGGGAACGCCGAATTCGGTCGAACTAACACT
>JBCCFA010000312.1:0-5474 GCA_039029975.1 Pseudomonadota bacterium | reverse complement strand
TTATTGTGAAACAGCCAGAAGTTTCCGTCTCTAATCAACCCCAAGCTATATTTATTTTTCCCCGTAAACAAAGCTACCAAACCATCCGGTTCATTCCAACTCGGCTTTGTCCCGTACGCTAGAGCCTTACCGATTACCTGATACCCGTAAGTTAACGGGTGACCGTCCACGTTTGGATATATGGGTAAGGACTGCATTACAGCGTCCTGCAGCGACTCTATCACATCAATATAGGTAACATTATCGAGTTTGCCAAATTCGCTTAGCAAGAATGAAATATTCGACAATTCGTTTTCCGTAAGCGCTAAATAGTCGTCGTCAATTTTCTCTACGGTTTCCCCAACTAATTTTGAAAATGCGAGCTCTTTGGTTGGAATGATTGTGAAAACCAACTGGGTTTCATTCTGCCTGCAAGTTTCTGCTATATCTCGGGCAATCGCGCTTATCGCGCGATAACCCGCTTTCACAACATCATTATCCCCATTCGACAATAGTCGTAATTTCGGCGTAAACGAGACAGAGCCTAATTTCGGAAAAGTTACGTCCCAAACTTCTTCAGATAACTTATCAAAGTGGATTTTAGGTAAATCATTCACTGAGAGTGCGGGATCGGTTCGGTAATTTTCCCATTTATCTTTACTGTAGACTTGGCGAAAAGTTTCAAGCGAATCATTACCCGTATAGAAGGCCACAACGATCATTCGCGGCCGGAGATACAACGCTTTCTCTATAATCGCCAGGTACTCAACAGCGCCCCACCCACCAACAGCCATACTGTATTGAGAAGCACTTGGTATCGATTTTTGTAAGAATAAGCGATAGAAACTTGGCCAGTTATTTTCAAGCGGTGCGTTATTCCCGTACGTTTGACTATCGCCAATTGTAATAATGTCGGCGACGTTGGGTACCGCTCGATTCCTAAATCCCAAAATGTCATGAGGGCCAAACAAGTGTGCATTTGGAATCAATGGTTTACCTCGATTAATTTCTGGATCCGGAATAATGACACTGTTTGATTTAAAATCTTCCGGTCGAAAAACGCCGCTAAAAAATGGGGGGATTTCTTTTGCTGTACTGACTAACTGAATATCGGCGGGTAAGCCCAATAGCTGGGGTGCGAAATAGCGCAGCGCATAGACAAAAACGGCAACCGTGATAAATGTAGAAATGAAAACGAGCGCGAGATCCCCTGCTTTAAGCTTGGTCATTGCCGTCCTTTTTAAGACAAAGACGAAACTTCCGTCTTTTTGGTGAAGAGAAATCAAGCGAAGGCATCAACGGCCTGTCGCCTGTCAGCTAACTAAACCAACGTTGGGTCGCTTCTTCGCCCATCTCCATGCCGCTAATTTGGGCGCGCTGTACTAACTCCCACAAATAGCGATAACTCGCCCGGTCGTGAATCTCTCCTTTGAATTGGGTCGGGCCCCACTCCGCGTCCTGCGCCTGACATAATATTTTGATGGCGTCTGCCGCCTCGCTGAAGTCAGGCTTCATGGCATCTACTATTGGCTGGATTTGCATGGGGTAAATACTCCACATGCGGAGAAACCCAAATTCGTCTCTCGCCCGCTTCGCATCAGAATAGGTTTGGTAAGTATTCTTCAAATCCAAACTCACATTGTGGGCCGGTACGATCCCGTTACTTAACGCAGCGGCAACCATTTCCGCTTTGCCGAGCGCAACCAAGGCGTGTTCAAATTGATCGGGCGAACGTACGGCACTTAGGGGTACGGCCCCATGATGTCCGGACACAAAATCCATAATCCCAAAGTCTAAAACTTGAATCGCAGGTAGCTTAGCGATTTCCCACACTTCGTGAAGCGCGCCATGGGTTTCGATCAATACGTGAATGGGTACCTCACGACTGTACCCGCTGTTAGCGGCGCGTTTTTGTATGTAGTCGATCATCTCTGCCACTTGGTCAGTTTCGGTTGGTTTCGGAATCGTGATGTAGGCAATCCGATCGCCCAATCCATCCACCAGAATGTCGACATCTTGACGCCAAAACTTTTCGTGCGTGTAATCGTGAATTCGGGCGCCGGCCATATTATGTTTGTTATCTGCACCGGTAAGCATTCGCACAATCATTTCCGCGTGTTCTTTTTCCTTACCCGTTTGCGCACCGTCTTCACAATCGCAAGTAATATCAAACACGCCACCCATTTGATTTTGCTGGGCTAGGGCTTTGTTTATTAGCTTTTCGCTGCCCGCGAAATGCTCACAAGTCGGGATGATTGGAAAGCTTTCTTCCCCGTCAAACAGGGTTTCGTTAGGATGCAGATTGTTCATTTCTCAATTTATACCTTTGTATTTTGCCGGTAGCTGTTTTTGGTAGTTCGGTTCTAAACTCGATCCATCGCGGATACTTCCATTTTTCCAGCTTAGATTTAACGTGCGTCTGTAATTCTGCGGCAAGGGCGTCGCCCCCCTGAATGCCCGATGTCAGAACAACGAATGCCATGGGTTTGGTATTACCATGGTCGTCTTCCCGTGGCACAACGCCAGCCTCCAAGACAGCGGTGTGCGAAATTAAACAAGCTTCGATATCGAAGGGCGATACCCAATTGCCGCCCGACTTAAACATGTCATCAGTGCGGCCGCAGATATAGTAGTAGCCTTCCTCGTTGCGATAGTATTTATCGCCGGTGTATGTCCACTGTCCGGCGAATGTAGCCTTCGATTTGTCTCTCTGGTTCCAATAGCCTTCTGCAGACGAATCGCCGTTCACGACCAACTCACCGATATCGCCCGCGGATACCTCATCACCCGACTCGTCGACTAATTTTACCTCGTATCCGGGCACAGCCGTACCGGACGAGCCGTAGCGGACATCGGTGGGTCGGTTACTTAAAAATATGTGCAGCATTTCGGTCGATCCCACACCGTCAACGATGGGCACACCAAAGTGTTTTTCCCAACGCTCGCCAATGTCCGCGGGCAAAGCTTCACCGGCTGAAACACAAAGCCTAAGTTCATCTGCTTTCCTCGCACCAGCCAATCCTTCGTCACCCAAGATAGCCGCATAAAGCGTTGGCACACCAAAGTACAAAGTCGGCTTGTGGTTCGCAAACACATCAAAAACCAGTTGAGGTATTGGTCTTTCTCGTCGCAGCACGGTGGTGGCGCCGACGCTAAGCGGAAAAGTCAAACCATTGCCCAACCCATAGGCAAAAAAGAGTTTCGCTGCAGAGAACACCGTATCGCGCTCAGAGATACCGAGCACCAGTCGACCGAATGTCTCGGCCGTGTAAACAATATTTCTATGTAGGTGCTTTACACCTTTTGGGTTACCCGTTGAACCAGACGAGTACAACCAAAACGCCACATCGTCGGCGCGCGTATCGGCAGTTTCTGCATCTGGTGATGCAGCGTCTAGCAAACTGGTGAATTCGCAAGCCACACGATCTGCTTCGTCTACCGAAATTTGGTGGCGCAAATGCGGCTGCTTATCAAGTGCGGGCTGCAGAACTGGGCTTAAGGCCTTGCTTGAAATAACTAAAGGCGCGCGACAGTCGCGAATAATATATTCGTAGTTTTCGCTAGTGAGTAAGGTGTTAATCGGCACCGGCACCAAGCCGGCCTTAATCGCACCGAGAAACACAAATGGAAACGAAACCGAATCCAACATCACCATGGCGACTCTCGTTTCCGGTTGCAAACCATAACCACGCAATACATTTGCTGCTTTGTTCACGCCGGCAATCAACTCGGCGTAAGTGGTGGTGCCGTTATCGTCAATAAACGCTGCTTTATTCAAACGTGCTTGATGATTATTCAAGAAATAATCCGCAGCGTTGAATTCCCGCGGCAAAGCGTTAGCTTGGGACATGGTTAGTCTAAGAAATCTGGAAAATCCGTCGAAATTTTCATCGGGAACTCAGCCCGGCGTTTGTCTAAGAAACTTTGCACGCCCTCTTTTGAATCTGGTGAGCTTCCCATGTAATAAAGCGCTTTCGATTCCAGCAGGAATGCATCCTCTGGATTGTAGGCGCCTTGCATTTGCCACATGAGGCGACGCACTATGGCGGCCGATACGGCACTGGTATTGGCAGCAAGCTCAGCGGCGATTTCATAAGCTCGCGGTAATACTTGCTCGGGTTCGTGCAGTTCGCTCACTAATCCGTGCTCATGTGCTTCGCTGGCCGGGAACACGCGACCGCTTAGAAACCACGCTAGCGCTTGTTGAATACCGACAATGCGCGGCGCGAACCAGGAACTGCAAGCATCTGGCGCAATGCCTCGTTGGGCAAACACGAAACCCATTTTCGCTTTATTACTGGCAATACGCACATCGCAGGGTAATGTCATAGTAATGCCAATACCGGTCGCCGGCCCGTTGATCGCAGCAATAATTGGTTTTTTGAGTTTGAAGATCCTTTGAACCAAAACGCCGCCACCATCGCGATGTTCGTTAAGGCCAGTATTGCCTTTACGATTAAACGTTTCTTTGCCGGCGCTTAAATCCATGCCCGCACAAAACCCTCGGCCAGAGCCGGTAATGACCACCGTACGTACGGCGTCATCTGCATCAACTGCATCGAATGTTTCTAATAAGGCATCGTGCATGGCGTAATTGTAGGCATTGAGGACATCGGGACGATTAAGGGTAATCGTCGCAATTTGGTCTTCTACAGAAAGTAATACCGGAGATTCGGACATATTATAATTTTTCTATTTCAGATTTGACTTCGTCGATAACAATTTGCGTTTGTTCGAATACGTCTTCGTCACCCGCAGCAATGGGGAACAGGACAAATTTCGATGCGCCTTCATCCACGTAGGCCCGCATGCGATCAATCAAGCTTTGCGGATCTCCAATACAGAGCAAAGGGCTCACATCCACTTTGCCGATCCCGGTTCGATTAATAAAGGGCGAATTCACCACGGCATCGTCTTCCGGGGTACCGATTCGGTAGGCAATGGTAGCGCCATAATGATCATCATCAATTTCACGACCGGTTTCGACAAGTTCCGCTTTGATCATACGAATAGTCTTACCCACATCTTCCGGCGACGCAGCACCACCTATCCATCCAGTACCGACGCGCGCGGTGCGCCGAGCAGCGGCTTTGCTTTGACCGCCAATCCACAGCGGCAACGGCTGTTGGATAGGACGTGGCGCAATAGTCGCGTCTTTGTACTGGTAGTACTTCCCTTCATAGGTAACCGACTCTTGGCTCCATAGCAGCGCCATTAATTCAAACATTTCGTTCGAAATTGACCCGCGATGATCGGGGCTTTTGCCTGTTGCCGACCATTCGGCAGCATTTGGATAACCCACGCCAAACATCGGTAGTAATCTACCATTGCTAAGATAATCAATAGTGGCGCATTGTTTGGCCAAAATCAGCGGATCACGCAGTGGCGCGACAATCGCGTTCATGCCAAATTTTATTTTTTCGGTACATCCCGCCAGGGTTGCCAACATACTGATCGACTCAAGATAGCTATCAGGAGAAATAAGCCGATCCGAT
>JBCCFA010000311.1:0-5492 GCA_039029975.1 Pseudomonadota bacterium | reverse complement strand
AGTTGAATAGGGCGGATATTATATATTTTCCCCGTCGTCCTGCGTTGTTATTTATCGTGTCGGGCTAGCGTTCTTCGGGTGAGTGTCATGAATAAAGAAGACTACACAGCGCTTCAAACATTATTGGAAGGTCACGACCGTATTGCCGTTTTCACTGGCGCTGGCATCAGCACGGAATCTGGCATACCTGATTTTCGCAGTCCCAATGGGATTTGGTCGAAAATGACGCCCATTGATTATCAAGATTTTGTTAGTTCAGCGGACATGCGCAAAGAAGCTTGGCGGCGCAAAATGGTGATCGATAAAGACATGAATCAAGCTGCGCCTAATCGCGGGCACAGAGCGGTGGCTAAATTGGTGGAGAGCGGCAAATGTTTTTGCGTGATTACGCAGAACATTGATGGGCTACATCAAGTCTCAGGAATTCCGCCAGAAAAAATTATTGAAATACATGGCAACGGCACCTACGCAAAGTGTTTAGATTGTGGCAAGCATCACGAGCTCGCACCAATTTTGGCGGCGTTTGAACACGATGAAACCCTGCCCGTATGCGATGCCTGCGGTGGGATTGTGAAAACGGCGACTATCTCTTTCGGGCAGGCGATGCCGGAGACGGAAATGCAGCGCGCGGAGTACGCTGCGCAAAGCTGCGATCTAATGCTCGCCATTGGATCGTCGCTGGTGGTTTATCCGGCGGCTGGGTTTCCTATCTACGCCAAACGCAACGGTGCCAAATTGGTGATCGTGAATCGCGAAGAAACCGAACAAGATCAAATCGCCGACTTAGTGGTGCATGCGGAAATTGGGGAAGCGTTAGGTGCTGCGTTAAACGTGGCTTAGCTGAAAATTCAATTGAGTTTTATCCACACTTAATTGCGATGCGTTAATCGTTTTGGGCCAATAAATATACCTGCATCGCACCTTTGCCTTTCACATTAATCTGTCGCGGCTCGTCGAACGTGAATTGGTCTTTGACAAGCTGGTAGGTGTCTTCCGTGACTTGAACGCGACCCACCTCGCCGTGAGATTCCATGCGCGAGGCAATATTGACCGCTTGGCCCCATAAATCGAACGCAATGCGCGTTTTGCCGATAATGCCTGCTATCACCGTGCCGGAATTTACCCCCACGCGAATCGACAGTTCGTCAAAATCGTTCATCGTATCCTGCATATCAATGGCGAGCGCCAAAATATTTTCGGCATGGTTTGAGTCTGCTTTCGGAATACCACAGACGGCTAAATAGCCGTCACCAATCGTTTTGATCTTTTCAACCCCGTGTTTCACACACAATTGATCGAAGCGACTAAAAATATTATTCAGCAAAGCCACCAATTCATCAGCCGACAACCGATCTGATAATTCGGTAAAACCTACGATATCTGCAAACAATATCGAGCAGTTATCAGCACGCTCGGTGTAGGTTTTGCCATCGCGCTGAACTTTTTGTGCAACCGAAGGCGGCAGCACACTTTGCAGCAGCGCGTTCGCGCGGAAGGTGGCGACTCGCGCGCGCTCCTCCGCGCTACCAAGCTCTCTGATATAGGTTCGCATGAGAATGCTAATGGCAATTAAGACCAGCCCTAGTGTGAGGCCGTGACTAAAGAGCGTGTCGTGACTGGGAAATCCATAGGCCGGATTGAGACTCACAAGGTCGTATTCAATGACCACGAAAACCAATATTGCCACCGCGATGTAGGTGGTTTGCAGCAAGGTGGCCGCGCCAAACAATACAAAATTGAGCGCCACAATGTAAACGATCAGCCAGTAATGCGCGGCACCATGATGATTCACCCCCGATCCGGAAATGAAGTACGCCACGCCAATCACCCACAGCAATAAAGCAATGAGCAGGCTATGTATCGCCGGCACCAGTTTTTTGAATCGCAATAAAGTTTGCGCGCCAAGCCCAATCGAGAGCAACACAATATCGGCAAAGAATAAAGCCCAATGCGATTGACTAAACGCGAAACAACCCCACAGTAAACCGAGCCCAATAAGCAGCAGATTGGCAGTCTTCAGAAAACGCCGAATGCGTCCCGCACGGCCAAGGCTGCGCGTGGGATTAATCAGTAATTGATTATCAGGTTTATCTTCAGACGCAGAAGAACCCATTAACCGACGCTGGCCCGCAAGGGATAGACTACGAAATCACCGCCGACACGGCTTGATGGAAGTGAACGAGTCCGGGTTCGTTCTCGCCAAAGGTTATATGGTCTTGCGCCCCGGAATAAAAGCCTTGCTGAATATCTTCACCTACCGGAAAGTCTTCTTCTTCGGTGACTTTAATCACTAACTCCATGTTCTTATCCCAATGGGCCTTGGCCGTTTCAGTGACGGCGGGCTCAGGCGTGTAGAGCGAGAGTCTCATGCAACCTTGATTTGGATCGTTGCCATCAGGATAAATGTGCCACAGCTCCACGTGATCTAACTGCCACACGTAGACCGTGTTTGGAAACAACACATACAAACCAACAATGTGCGGGAATAGTGACCAATCTTTAGTGGATTGCGTTCTAAGTTCTTCGATAGTACGACGCGGCGAGACCAAGCGAAAATTTTTGCCAAACGGATCGAACGTCTGCAGATTTTCGTGAAAGATTGAACAAATCGTATTTTTGTGGAGAACGCAAAAATGGTAAGACTCAAGAAACGTGTCCACAATGAGTTTCCAATTCATGCGGCGCCGAATCACGGTACTGTCGTATAGGTGATAGTCGCCTAAGTTGTAACCCGCCAAGTCTTGATCCATGCCCGCTAAATGTTGCGAGACGTTAAGTTGACCTTTGGGGTTTGGATTTACCCATAACAGCCCGTTATTTTCTTCCACCGGAATCGGAGTTAAACCATGCGTTTCTCGCGGCGCGCCCGCAAATGATTCTTCTGCTGGACGGGCAACTAGCTTACCGTCCAAGCCATAGGTCCAAGCGTGATAGGGGCAAACGAAATGGCGGGCTTTGTTGCACCCTTGGGCAACTTTAGAGCCCCTATGGCGGCAGACATTTAAAAAAGCGCGCACCTTTAAGTTTTCGTCACGCGTTAGCAACAAAGGTACCCCACCTAAATCCTCAGTGAAATAGGTGCCAGGCCCGGGCAAATTACCACTTAGCCCAACGCATAGCGGGCCCTTGCGAAACAAGCGTTCCACCTCAAGCTGCTGCTGAGTTTGTGACACGTATTCCACTATGGGTTGGTGATACAGCGCGGGGCTTAAGGCCGTGGACTTCGTGTCGATATATTCAAGGAGTTGTTTACCGACGGAGATCTGTTCTGCTTGAAGCATATTGGGCACGTGGCAGCAATTGGTATGACCAGATTATAGCCCGACAAACGCCCGCAACATATGCTTTGTGCAGTGCGACGAAGTTCGCAATTTAACATTCACCATCACGTAGGAAACACTTGTCTGGCCAGACCGTGATCTAGACCCTTAGAGGCGGGTAGAGAAGCCGGATAGATGCACTAAATTAAGCATCTATAAGTAATGAAATGTATTGGACTTAAGTGGGTGATAAATCTTTGAACATAAAACCTGGATTGCTGAAGCCTTTCGTACCGTTTAGCGACATGCCGCCGGAATATGTGATTGTGGCAGCGAAATTCGGCGAAGAGCTGAAATTGGAAGATGGCGATATATTGCTGGAGAAAACAGCAACGGACCCTTCAGACTTTTTCTTAATAGACGGTGAGTTAACCCTAACCGATATTTACGATCGCGAATCCACCTTGCGCGCCAAAACGCCGCATGCGTTAAAACCCTTACCCCAGCTGCGACCCAGCGCCTACGACATTAAATCGGTGGGTGCGACGACCGTGATTCGTATACCGCAAGAAGTGATTTCGCGAGTGAAAGCGGACGCGCCAGAAAAAGAAATTGATCCCAACGACGAAGCCTTGCTCGATATCACGCAAACGCGCGAATTTTTCGAAGAGTTCAAAGAAGAACTTCATTTGCACCACGTACGCTTGCCAAGTATTCGCCCTAGTGCGTCCATGGCGCTACGGGTAACCGCCAAAGACGAAATGTCTGACGAAGAGCTGGTGGACGCTATTTCTTTAGATCCGGGCATTGCTGCCAAGTTATTAAAGATTGCTAACTCTTCGCTGTTCAGTGCAGAGGGGCCAGTACAAGATATTCAAACAGCCGTAGAGAGACTTGGCAGCTTCCCGGCAAAAGAGATTACAGCGTGCTTTGCCTTCCGTGATGTATTTAAGAATATGTCGCCTGAGTTGAACGGCATGTTGCAAGAACAAGTGGAAGCATCACGACAAGTTTCAGCCATGGCAACCGTTATCGCCGAGATGACAAACACCGTGAATCCACAAACCGCTGCCATGGCGGGTTTGCTACATAATGTTGGCGTGTTACCCGTGTTCGGTTATGCCACGCGAAACATAGCCTACGGCATGAATTCAAAGTTGGTGGCACGGGCCATAGAACGCCTGGCCCACGAGGTGGGTGTAATGATTGCCATGAAGTGGTCTTTCGGGGACGACGTGATTAAAGCACTCAAAGAAGGCACGAATTGGGATTACGACCCCGGTGAACAAGCCGATTTAGCCAGTGTAATACTCACCGCCAAATACCATTACTTCTTGAGTAAAAATGGCGTAAAAGGCCTGCCAAAACCTAAGGAAGTACCCTCTCTGAATGCCGTAAGCCGCGGAAACTTCGATGAAGCGTTCAGTTTTAAGATTTTAGAGGGGGCTCGGGTTTGAGTTTAGGTTATTTGCGTTTAGGACCAATTGTTCCGTAGCTGCATTCAAATCTAACTCTGCACGTAATTGCGCGACCGCTTCTTCTAGTAAGTTGGGTAATTGACGCAACAACTCCAAATCCGCGGACTGCTCGAAACTCGAGAACTCAAGACGATCCGCGTTATCCCAAATCCGTTTCGCGCCGATTGTCGCAGCGCCGCCTTTCAGCGCGTGAAGTTTCTCTTGGGCTAAAGAGATTTGATTGTTATTGATAGCTTCGATCGCTTCTTCGATACAAGCGTAACTATCGTTTTCGAAAATCTGCACAAGCTCAGCAAGATCCATATCGCTGGCACCGCACCGACGCAGTTCTACAAGCTCGTTCGTGCTTATGGAATTTTGCTCGATTCGTTGTGCCTCAGTGTGACTAGCCCCATGCAGGTCCGTGTTTTTGATTGGAACAACAACGCCATTACCACCTACATTTCTTGCATAGCGCAGAACATTCTGGCGAAGTTCCTCCGGTTTAATCGGTTTGGTCAGGAATGCAGCGATATCCGCTTCTTGGGCCTCTGTACGGGCCATATCCGTCGCATCTGCGGTCAGTATTACGATCGGAATGGGGTCCTCAACTTCGAATGAGTGCAGTTTCGCAGCATCGATACCATTCAAACCAGGCATATGCATATCCATGAAAACGAGGTCATAGTCCCGTTCGCTCATCATCTGAACTGCAACTTCTCCATCGCTGGCCAGTTCTACACTATGGCCAACGGATTCGAGCGATAGTTTTGCT
>JBCCFA010000310.1:0-5498 GCA_039029975.1 Pseudomonadota bacterium | reverse complement strand
GGCGGATCATTGCGCCCCTTCAAACCGCGTTCGTTGCCGTGAGTCGGATTCACCAAGTTCGCGCCTCATCGAATCAGCTATCACGTTTCATGACCCATGAGATCGAAAGATCGAACAAAGACGCGGTAAATCGCGCGCCCAAATTAACGGGCGATCTCGTCTTCGATCGCGTTAGTTTCCGCTATGGGCAGGATGAACCAGCGATCGTCGGTGCAAGTTTTCATGCGAGTCCCGGCGAAGTCATCGCGATCCTCGGCAGAAACGGCTCCGGTAAATCCACAATATTGAAGTTGATCCTTGGTCTTTATCAGCCGCAAATGGGCAGCGTACTACTGGACGGCCATAATATTCGGCAGTTTGATCCAGCCGATATCCGACGCCAAATCGCTTACGTGCCTCAAAACCCGCAATTTTTTGAAGGTACGATTGCGCACAACTTGCGGCTGGTGAAACCGCAAGCGTCGCAAAATCAGATAGATTTGGCGCTTTCTCGCGCCGGCGTGCTCGACGCCGTCAATCAACTGCCGCTGGGATTAGAGTCCGTTATCACACAGCGACAACCTCAGATGATTTCACAAAGCACGCTAGCAAGGCTCTCCCTAGCGCGCGCCTACCTCAAAGACTCGCCCATTGTATTGCTAGACGAACCCATAAATGGGCTCGATTTTGAGGCGGAATATGCGTTCGTCGAGGCAATTAGCAACCTCAAAGGTAAGGCAACGGTGTTTGTTGTGACTCACCGGCCAAGCCATATGCACGCAAGCGATAAGGTACTGCTATTGGATCACGGCAATATCGCTTACTTCGGCGAGACCGAGAAAGTTAAAGACAAAATTCCGCGTGAGGCAATGTAAAGCCATGACTGCTAACAACAAAGACGTACCCAATAATACAGACACCTATGCATTAACGCCCGCGCAAATTCGGGCTCGCAATATCGCTATGTTGAAATCTGATATTGACAATGGTTCCGCATTATTCGTGCGCTTGAGCTTAATTTTGGTTTGTTCGGCAGTGCTTTCGTTCGCCGCGTGGTCAACGATTGTCGAGTTGGAAGAAATTGCCGTGGCGCCCGGTGAAATTATTCCTAGTTCTTCAGTGATCAGTGTCGAGCATTTAGAAGGCGGTATCGTCTCGGAAATACATGTCTCGAATGGACAAGCCATTCAACAGGGAAACCCTATCGTCACAATAGACGGATCAGCGGCAAAAGCCGAGTTAGATCAAATGCACAGCCGAATAAGGGCGCTGGATTCGCGTAAAGCGCGTCTTCGAGCCCTAGCGAATACCGATTTTTCGGTATCAACGACCGACTACTCAACCGATTTAGGGAGCGAATTTGAGGTACTGATGGCGCAGAAAAACGCCCACCAGTCGGAACGAAAAATAATTTCCCAGCAACTGCGGGAGCGTAACGCTTTACTCGTCGCAAAACTGTCGGAACGCAAAAACATTGTAGAGAGCGTTGAACTACTAAAAGAAGAACTCGACATGCGCGCGGAGCTGCATGCCAAGCATACGGCCTCAAAACTCGATTTAATTAAGGTCAAAGAGCGTCACGTTAAAGAAAAAGCCGAGCTTTCTAGAGTTCAGGGCGACATAGAAACAACGCGTAGCGAGATAGCCGAATTTAAGCAACGCGTTAGCGACTTAGATACCCAGATGCGCGACAAAATGTTGCAACAAATTAGTCAGATCGAAGCCGAGCGTGCCGAAATCGAAGAATTAATTCGCGGACTCGAAGACAGAGTCACCAGGCTAGTCGTGACTTCTCCAATATCAGGTCTGATTCAAAACTTAACCCTTTCTTCTGCTGGCCAAGTGATTTCCCCGGGCGGATTGGTAAGCGAAATTGTGCCCTTAAACGAAGACCTTTTTGTTGATGCCGAAGTCTCCACGGGCGATATAGGACATGTCGCCGTTGGCGATGCCGTGAACGTAAAGTTAGATGCCTACAACTTTGCGCGCCACGGCGCCATCGATGGTGAAGTGGAATCAATCTCTCCAACGACTTACGTTGAAGAAAACAAATCACCCTATTACAAAACGCGAATCCGTCTCGCTAGCCAACACCTCGGCCCCGATCCAGACAGATTCAGACTGATTCCAGGTATGACCGTGCAAGCAGACATCAACACGGGCAGCAAAACACTCTTCCAGTATTTGATGAAACCTCTGTACACCGCACTCGACGAGTCATTTCGAGAGCGCTAATTGCCGCGTAGCTCAGTTTTTGTAAGGAGTAATCATGCAAAACGATGATGATCGGCTAAAAGCGCTCGAACGCAAAGCTGCTAAGCCGCTTAAAGAAGAGGAAGAGCGTTTACGTGAATATACCGTTATTCACGAAGGTTCCGAGCACGCAGAACTTGGCAGCGAACAAGCTTATGTTGTTCAAGGCGAAAAACTCGGCCGTGAAGATGATTTCGCTCACGCTCGTTCGAATTCACCAAACCCGGAAGAGAGCCATGTTCCTTCCGACGACGGTGCGTCTAACTCGCGCTCCACTCAAGGGACTGGCGCAGCCCCTATGGAATCTGATCTCCCAGTCGACCAGTTCGGCAGACAGCCAGCAGGATATGACTTGGGCAATGGGCCCGGCGCTCGTGGCGCCGCCCCAGGTACAGCTGACGGCAACGACACGATATCCGTCGGCGCCCAAACACTTAATGGGTCAGCCCCAAGTTCACCTTGGACACCAGTCGCTAGTGGTAATGCACCGCCGCCGGTAATCCAAACGCCTGAGTTTACGGCCGCCAGTGTGGCGGGCACTGAAGATGACTGGATTAGCCTAGAAATTAACCTAGCGTTACAAGATACAGATGGCGACGAAACCGCAGAAATCACCGTTATTGGTGTACCCAAGGGGGCGATGCTTTCTGCTGGTACTGACAACGCCGACGGCAGTTGGACACTCACCGAAGAGGAGTTAGAAGATCTTCAGATAAAACCACCGGTTAATTTTAGTGGTGAATTCGAACTTGAAATCGAATTAAACATTACTGAATCAACCGGCGCCTCGAAAACCTTCGTCGAGAAAATTTCCGTTTCTGTTGAAGCGGAAGCCGATTATGTCGACATTCAGTCGTCTCCCATTACAACTGCCGAAGATACCAGCGTCGCCCTGGATATCTCGGTAGGCCTAATCGACGTAGATGGCTCTGAAAGCTTTGTCACAGAAATCTTTGGCGTACCGGCGGATGCCAGTCTTTCCGCCGGTCAATTAAGCGACTCGGGATCTTGGATATTAACGCCCAGCGAATTAGAAGGTTTAGCGCTTAACCCGGGGCATAACAACGCTGACGACATAGAACTGCTCGTGCGGGTGACAACGACGGACGAGAACGGTAGCACTCAAGCGACCGAACAGTCTGTACCGGTCACGATTGTTGCCGTGGCCGATGAGCCCATCGCGCAAGCAAATAATGTTATCGGGGATGAAGACACGCCGATACCGCTGACACTGCAAGGCCAACTTACCGACCAAGACGGTTCCGAATCGCTCTCCTATCAGATCACGGGGGTACCGGAAGACGCGTCGTTAACGGCAGGTACAGATCTCGGTTGGGGTGTTTGGGAAATTGCGCCTGAGGATCTGCCGAACCTTGCTTTCGTTCCCCCACCCCATTTCAGCGGGGATGTACAGCTGGGCTTTGTCGTGACGTCGACCGAGTTAGAGGGCGATCAAAACAGCGTCAGCACACCATTTTCTATTGCAGTCACGCCGGTCGCTGACACTGCGACAGCGGAAATATCAGATCTTGGCGGCTTCGAAGACCTACCCATTGATTTAAATTGGTCCATCGCTTTGGTCGATCAAGACGGTTCAGAAAAACTGAGCGTCGAGGTGACGGGCGTTCCCACGGGCGGAGTAATAGTCGGCGCAACACAAAGCCCCGATGGGGTTTGGTACTTAGATGAAGACCAAATCGCCAACGCCTCGCTGCGACCGCCTGAGAATTACAGCGGCAGCTTCACCCTCAATGTCACTGCCGTCACCGAAGACGCTAACGGCGATACGGCCCGCGTTAGCGAGCCCCAAACGATCACCATTGAAGCCATCGCAGACAAGCCTTTACTGAGCGTCGAAGACGCAACCACCAATGAAGACGGTGCGGTGGCGATCGCCATTAGTTCACAGTTAAGCGATCTAGATGGCTCAGAGTCTTTAGCCGTCGAAATAATCGGCGTCCCGACCGAAGCGGCGCTCAATCATGGGGAACGATTGGACAACGGCAATTATTTGCTCAGCCCCGATGATTTAAACAATCTTCAACTTAGTCCTCCACAAGACTACGCAGGTGATATCAACTTACAGGTCCGCGCAATCGCGACTGATGAGAACGGTTCAACCGCAGTTTCCCAATCGTCACTCACGATCGATGTTGAAGCAATCGCTGATACGCCCGATTTAATCGTTGGCGACGTCCAAGCTAACGAAGATCAATTTGCGCCCTTTCCTCTCGAAGCAGTCTCGACAGATATTGATGGCTCCGAAACGTTTTCTGTACTCATTAGTAATTTGCCTGCTGGGGCCACGTTGTCGGCCGGGGAAACCTTACCCAACGGCGATGTGAGAATACAAGCCAACGAGATCGATGGACTTAGTTTAAAAGCGCCGCAAGATTTTAGTGGGTCTTTCAATCTAACCATCACTGCAGAGTCACTAGAGCCGAATGGTGACCGCGCCGTTAATGTGAAGACTGTCCGTGTGGACGTAGAAGCAATCGCAGATACGCCAACGCTTGAGGTGAGCAACGCCACGGGCAATGAAGATCAAGCGATACCGCTAACAATTCAGAGTAGTCTTACCGATCAGGATGGTTCGGAAGATCTGTCTATTACGGTTGTTGGGGTACCTAAGGGCGCCTCACTCAGCGCCGGCGTATTGAATCCAGATGGCTCATATTCACTAAACGCCGATCAGCTAGAGAACCTGCAACTGCATCCGCCGCCAGATTTTGCGGGGCAATTCCCGCTATCCGTCACAGCAACTACCAAAGATGCCAATGGTGATACCGCAAGCAGCAATGAAACCATTCATGTGGGTATCGCCGCCGTCGCCGACGAGGCCGAGATCACCGCGGCTGCAGCAGCCGGTGAGGAAGACACCGAAATTCCGCTAGAAATTTCGGCGGCCACGATTGATATCGACGATTCTGAGTTTATTTCTCGACTGGAAATTCGTGCCATGCCGGAAGGTGCGAGTTTGTCTCAGGGTAGCGAGATGTCTCCGGGTGTTTGGCGGGTTCCGATCGAAGACTTATCCAAGCTCACGATCACCCCGGCACCCCATAGCGATGAGAATTTCGAACTTTTGGTCGTGGTCACCACGGAGGAGATAAGTAACGGTGACCAAAATACTTCCTTCCATGTCCTACCCGTGGATGTTGAGGCGGTGGCTGACGCACCGAACTTAGGCGGTAGCTCATTCGAAGCAACAATTCACGCGGATGAGGATTCAATTATTCCCTTGCAAATATCCAGTGACTTAGTGG
>JBCCFA010000309.1:0-5542 GCA_039029975.1 Pseudomonadota bacterium | reverse complement strand
TTGCTCGGATCCTCCTGAGAGCAGGATGGCGGCATAGCGCGATTAATGTAATCATACAACGTGGTCGCATAAGGCCAGTAACTGCCTATGGTTAGCACCGGATGTTCGCTATTCAAAGTGCCTTTACCGCCGACCAAGCGCGGATCTGGCCCTTCTTTTCCTGTCGCGCCGTGGCAGTAGGCGCACTTAACAGCGTAAACTTCTCGACCCTTTGCAACGGTCCCTTGACCTGCTGGCAGCTCACCACCGTTTGGCCCGATAGCGATATCCCAACGATTAATTTGTTCTTCGGACGCTGCGCTACCGAGGTTAGGGAAACGGCGTGTGTCCGTTGCGCTCAATTGAATTGTTGTACTGATGAGTACTAAACCCAGCATAAGCTGCGACTGAACTTTAAACATTGTGCACTCTACCATCGTTATCGACGCGCCAGCGTTGTATTGCGTTGTAGTGGTAAAAAGAGTGCTTGCCGCGTTTAGCGATCAACTCATCGCGAGTGGGTTGCGTGTACCCAGTTTCGTCGATGCAACGACTCATGATGGTGGTCTGTTCGCCGTTCCACTGCCAATCAAACACAAACCGCGTATGGCAGATTGGTAGGATCGGACCTTGTAGTGTGGCTTCTTGCCAGGATTTACCATCGTCCGTGCTAACCTCAACACCTTTCACGCGCCCGCGCCCTGACCATGCGATTCCGCGAATTTGCTGATAGCCTTTTCCGTTAAGTTTTTGACTTGCTGATGGCGAAGTGATGACCGATTTTGCTTCCATCTCAAAACTAAACTCGCGCGCGATACCACCGGGCATGAGGTCGGTATATTTCGAGGTTTCTTCGCGTGTGTAATACGGCTCATTGGTGACCTTCAAACGCCTAAGCCACTTAACGTGAATGCTTCCCTCAAAGCCAGGAACAATAAGGCGCAATGGATAGCCCTGTTCCGGCCGGAGTGCCTCGCCGTTTTGGCTGTATGCGAGCAATACATCGTCTAGACATTTGCTCAGCGGAACGCTTCGGGTCATGGCGGCGCCATCGGCGCCTTCTGCAACCACCCATTTTGCTGACTCTTTAATACCAACTTCCTGCAATACCGTCGCTAAGCTAACGCCCGCCCAGTCGCTAGTGGAAGTTAGGCCATGAGTTTGCTGAACATTTTTTCCACTGGGTCCATGCCACTCTGGATAACTGTTCCCCGAACATTCAAGAAAACATATCCGATGTTCAGCTGGAAAACGCTTTATGTCCTTGAGTGTGAATATTAGAGGGGTTTCAACTTCACCGTGGATTAGCAGTTTGTGCTCGGCAGGATCAATATCCGGGATACCACCGTGATGGCGTTCGTAATGCAGCGCAGACGGTGTGATGATGCCATGCAAATCCCCCAAAGGAGTCCATGACGCCGTAGCCGACGGATGTCTGGATGGGGTGATATAGCGTTTAATCTTTTCGAATCGTGAGCGATTACCGTATTCGCGAGCGGGTGCACCTTGCGTCTTTGTTGTGTCGAGCGCTTTTGCAGGCGCCGCCAGACCACCCGCAAACCCAGCAAATAGATTGCGCGCGCTCCGAAGAAATCGTCTACGACTCATCTTACTGTATCGCCTTAGTGAGTGTGGCTTAGGGCTAATGTTTACTCTAAAGGATCGAGACCCTAAATGCATTGAGCACCAGCCCAAACATAGGCACGATAATGCCATCGGCCGAAATTTTCCAGATGCTTTACAAGTTTCGGTGATCGATATACGCCCACGCAATCTGCTCGTTTTATTTGATTTGCTGGCACATCGGCCTCGACATTGGCGGAACCATTACTGGCCGATCATCGCGAAATTAATATCAGCTGTTCGTGGTATTAAAAGCCTGGCGTTACTAAAAGCCACGTTCCCCTAGTGCTAATCAACCTGCTTACCAATCCGAACGATCGCTTACCAAAAGTCACCAAGATGCAAAGCATGGTTCAAGTCACTTTTGGCATCGCTTCTTAGCTATCGAGACATAGTTCTGGTTAAACGAATTCGCCGGCTCATTAGTAAAGAGGTGGTCTCGTTACTCGATAAAATTGTTGGATGTCCGAGATTTTCATAACATAATAGGAGACGAATAAGGCCATCAGAAGGGTGGTTAGGGTTCCGTGTTTGTCGAAGTAGATGTCATGGCCGAGATCAAAATTCATCGTTTCCCAAATAAAGACCTCACGGTGTTCGCCGTGATCGGTGCGCTAAGGCTTGCAGAGTTGAAGACTGCGGTAGATGAATTTTACTCCGGCAAATTTACGCTAAACACGATGTGGGATCTTCGAGAGGCAGACATTTCTGCCATCGAAGTGGGTGAAGTGAAGGAAATTCTTGATTACTCGATGGAATATCTGAAACGTCGGGAGGGTGGGCGTTCGGCCATTTTGGTTTCAACAGACGTTAACTATGGTATGGGGCGCGTATTCGATACTTTTGTCGAATTAAGTAGTTCGCCAGTTGAGAATAACGTCTTTAGAGATTACGAGGAAGCGATGGCATGGTTTGAACCACCTATGACAGGGAACTAAATCTAAGCGA
Organism: Pseudomonadota bacterium; assembly: GCA_039029975.1. Taxonomy (GTDB): domain Bacteria; phylum Pseudomonadota; class Gammaproteobacteria; genus JBCCFA01. The sequence goes on along the minus strand of JBCCFA010000309.1, from coordinate 2,992 downwards.
ATAAGTGGGCAATAACCAAAGTGATCAAGCAAAACGCCCCCGCAACGAATGGTAAGGCGATACTTATTTTTAACCACCGGAGGTAGGGCGATTCTTTGTAGCGAGACATCGCCAACAGGCAAGTAATCAATCCGACGATGGCGAGCACTGGAAAAATAAAAACAATGTAGACCAGCGACAAGTCTATAGATCCGAATCCTGCCTGCGGGTTGACCGCTGACAGAGTCATTAGTCGAATGACCGATAGAATCACAATCACGGAAGGAATACTGGCGGCGACTGCTAGGTAGATCGGCGTTTTCGATGTGTTCCGTGCCACGCGGACTCCTATCTGGCGGTAGAATATTACCCTGCAAAAACATTGTAGGTTACGTTCGACCGAAATATCGAATGCATACCTGCTTATTCCTTATCGCGATCAAGCTCTACCTTGGGGCACTTGCTGAAATCAATCAATTGGTGGTTGCTATTAGCGTTTATTAAGGTCGCTGGATTTTGTAGAAATATAAAAATTCCGGCCCAAAACACTGTAAATCGTTGCATAAACGGCCGGATCGCGCGCCTAGCAGTAGTAATGTGCGCCAGCGCACGCTATTTCAAAGGCGCTGGCTCCCTTCTTCAACTATGCCTATGTAGTCATTATCCGTTCGGTCAAAAGCCGGCCACAAAATAAGAACAAGGAGACTACCTGGATGAGTTACTCGTTTTACGTATCTGGTGCTGGCAGCGCCAACCTTCAAGCCGTGATGAACTCTCTGCCCTTCAGCGATGTAGAGTCGGATGTGAGTGTGCCCACTAAAGGTTGGCCCGACCTTGCGCATCTTTACCGTCGTGATGTGACGGTGCGGGCGGTGGAGACCGCGCTAGAAGACGACACCGTATCGGTTCGAATTATGTCTGGCGCGACCCCAGCCGACTATCAATTAGCCACGGAAATTATAAAAAAGGTGAGTGCGAGCCTGAATAAGCCTGTTGTGTCAGAAGAGGGCAAGGAATTAACCGCCGGCGATTTTGATTCCGAATATGGTGACGATTGGATCGCGCGGCACAGCAAAGAAACGCTAGAGATGCTAATGGAGATGCATCGAAGCGGTGAAACCGGTGTGATGGAGATCCACGGCGTGAATGCCGTAATGAAACTCGGCCCGGAAATGTTAAAGGAGCTACAAGAAGCGGGAGACGTCGCGGAAGCGCTATTCTATGAGCGATTTCGTCGCTTGAATTACATTAATAACGAAGATCTTTTCCAAGCAAGCATTATTGTCGGTCAAAACGAGAAGACCGGAAAAATTGTTCGTATTTCCACGCTTGGCGAAGATGTGGCAACGGTCTTTTCAACCCGTGCGAAAGTACTTGCTATTGTTTCACCGCAAGATGATCTTAAATTCAATGTGCGTTTCCAAGATTTTGTGGAAGGAGCCGGGAATCACATTACGCGCCTAAGTGAAGACGTTGTAGTGACAGAGTCAATTTCCGGTGAACCCTGGAAAGCACTTGTCGCTAAGTTACAGCCCTTGGCCTTGACTGATCTGTTCGCGGATGAATCTCTATTAGACGATCCGGAAGAACCCGCAGCAGACGACACCGCATCCTTCAACAGTGAGAAAGCGCTTATTGCTGCGCCGGCGGCGGTGTTCTTGCTCGTTGCGGCAGCAGACGGCACCATCGATAAGAAGGAAGTCAATGCGTTTCAGAAAAACGTGGTGAAATCGCTGGCTAGTGATAACGAGTCGGTACAAGAACTTACCTTGGCTGGGCTAGCGCAATTCCAAGAAATCTTGGGTGGCTTGCAACAAGGTGGGCCAGAGCTTTGCGTGAGCTTATTGTCTTTAGTACGCAGTGCTGCAACCGACAAAATGGACGAAGAAAGCGCGACTCTTTTCTGTGACCAGCTTTATGGTATGGGCGAGGCAGTCGCCAAAGCGTCGGGCGGTGGCTTCCTTGGCTTCGGTTCCAAGATAAGCGCCGAAGAACAGGGTGCTTTAGATTTGATTAAAAAAGCGTTATCGATTTAATCAATCTTTGATCATTCGTCAAAGAACCCGCTAAGTGCGGGTTCTTTTTTGCCAAATTTTTATGCTGCGTTTTGCCCAAGGCGATCGATGTACGGGCGCGCTTGTTCAAATACGTTCGCTACAGATTCACGGGCTACGAGATTTCGCCAGTAGCGCTCAATTTCTTTGTAATTTTCGAACGGAAATACTTGCTGGGCATAGTAGAGTGGGGCGGCTGCCGCACAATCTGCCATGGAAAACTCATTTACGAGCCAATCCTTTCCTTCCAGATTTTTATTCATGTACTGATAGATGATCGAGATGTTCGCCTCGGCTGCCGCAATCTTATCTTGATCTCGTTGATCAGCCGGTTTCCAGGATTCGAATAGCAGCGTCGCGATAGGATCGTTCAAATAGAGATCGTTCATGCGGTCCATGAATCGTGTTTGACGAGCCGAATCAACATCAGTGGGGATTAGTTGATGGCCCTCAGTAAATTCAGCGTCGAGAAATTCAATAATGATGCTAGATTCTGGAATCATCCACCCATCCGCGCGTTGCAGCAGCGGGATTTTTCCTAAAGGATAAAGTTCTCGATATTTATTGCGGGTTTCGTCATCGAACAGGTTAACAACTTCATGATCAAACTTGGCGTGTTTTTCTTCGAAGGCGATAAGCACTTTTTGGGAATAAGTAGAAGGCGGGAAATAGTATAGTTTCATGATCGGCTCCTTATTTTTCCCTGGTTGACTACGCGACTGCAAAAACGTTGTCCAGATTCGCTAAGCAGCCTTCCCAACCTTCGTTGTGTTGGCGTTGGCTGTCGAGATCGGACAATAATTCATGTGTCAACGTAAGTTCGGTAACGTTTTCTTCTACAGAGTCAAATTCGATAGTCACTTGGCTTTGATGATCTGAACCTTCCCACTGCCAGGTGTGGACGAGCTTGCGGTTGGGAATGACTTCTTTGTAGATGCCGGAAGTCGTGCTCTTGTTGC
>JBCCFA010000308.1:0-5568 GCA_039029975.1 Pseudomonadota bacterium | reverse complement strand
CTCACACGCGGCAAATCCCGCTTCGGCGGCAAGATATTTAGCGCTGTTCGCCTCCGCCCCGCATTCTTTCCCGGCGTCGTACAGGGCTGCGGCTTGATAGGACATCAATTCAGCGGCGGCGAGTTCCATCCAATTTTTGGCCAGCGGGTGTTGTATGGCTTGGTTCATGCCAATTTGACGACCGAATACTTCTCTTTCCCGCGCATAGTCGCAAGCACGCGATAAGGCTGCTCTACCTAAACCAACTGATTCGGCGGCCAATAGGATTCGTTCGGGATTCAAACCGTGCAGGATGTAGTAAAACCCCTTTCCCTCTTCGCCGATTAAATCTTCATGCGGTACTGGTAAGCCGTCATAGAACACGGCGTTCGAATCCACGGCTTTTCTTCCCATTTTTTGAATTTCTTGGACATCGCAGTAGTCGCGATTGAGATCGGTATAGAACAGACTCAGGCCTTCAGTTTTCTTTTTAACTTCATCTTTAGGCGTCGTTCTCGCTAGCAATAGAACTTTGTCGGCCCGTTGGGCCATCGACGTCCAATGCTTGGCGCCAAAGATCTCGTATCCATCACCAGATTTTTCGGCGCGCGTTTCGAGGCTCGTGGTGTCGAGACCTGCATTCGGTTCAGTGACGCCGAAACACGCGCGTTCTTTACCTTCCACTAGCGCTGGTAGCATCCGCTGCTTTTGTTCTTCGGTGCCAAATTTCACGACTGGATTGAGTCCAAAAATATTCAGATGGACGGCCGATGCGCCGCTAAAGCCTGCGCCAGACTCACACACCGCTTGCATCATTAACGAGGCTTCGGTAATCCCCAGGCCTGAACCGCCGTAGGCTTCGGGCATGGCAATGCCCAACCAACCGCCGTCACATACTGCTTGGACGAATTCGTCTGGGTGATTCCCGGTATTATCGCAATCTAACCAATAATCCGGTTCGAATTGTGTGCAGAGTTTGGCGACAGATTCCTTTATCGCGAGCTGTTCTTCGGTAAATTCAAAATTCATTGTTTCTTTGCCTTTTCAAATATGTCTAAATCGGCCACTCGCAGCCTCTCTCCTAAATAGGAAGTTCGAGAATTCTGGCTCTATTCGGCACTTTCGACTATACAAGCGGTATAATCTTTCTTCCAGTTTCGGGCCTACTCATGACCGCTTTCAGAATCGAACCCATCGCCGAAGATCTCAAGCCTAAAATTCCTGAGGATTTAGGTTTCGGACGTTATTTTACCAACAGAATGTTCCAGCAGCGATATGACGCCGAGCGCGGCTGGCATGAGGCCGTGATTGGACCATTTCGTGATCTCTCATTGAGTCCCGCTGCGGAAGCGTTTCAGTGTGGACAAATGGTTTTCGATGGCACCAAAGCCTATCGTCGTCCAGACGGCGATTTAAACCTTTTTCGCGTTGAGAAAAACGCGGAGCGATTTAACCGGTCAGCGGAACGCATGGGTATGCCAATCGTAGCGCCTGATCTGCATATTAAAGCGATTGCCGCTTTAGTGACGCTTGAACATCGCTGGTTGCCACCGGATCCTGAGGCTTCGCTTTACATTCGGCCGGTAATGATTGCCTCGGAACCCGCCCTTGAGGTCAGGGCCAGTCGAGAATTTTTGCATTACATTATTGTGAGTCCGGTTGGGGCTTATTTCGCGAATGGGTTTAATCCAATTTCGGTCTTTGTTTCAGACGATCACGTGCGCGCCGTTCGCGGCGGCACCGGTGAGGCAAAAACGCCTGGTAATTATGCGGCGAGCATTGCGGTTACGGAGCGGGCGCGTGATTTTGGTTGCCAACAAGTATTGTGGCTGGACGCGGTTGAACGCCGTTACATCGACGAAGTTGGCGCAATGAATATTGCATTTGTCTACGAAGGCCAACGCATCAAAACGCCACCGCTGTCAGGGGCCATTTTGCACGGTGTGACTAGAGACTCAATCATCCACTTAGCGCCCAGTTTGGGTTACGAAGTGGAAGAAGAACGGCTTGAAATTGAGCAGGTTTTACGGGACATCGAGCAGGGGCTCATTACCGAAGTGTTCGGTATGGGGACCGCCGCGGTAGTCGCGCCAGTTGGCCGGATGGTATTCGGCGACCGGGAATTTGCCGTAAATAATCAACAATCCGGGCCGGTCGCATCGGCACTTTACCAAGCGCTAACGGACATTCAGTATGGACGCGCCGAAGATCTTTATGGCTGGACGACTCGTGTTTCGGTGGCAGACGCCCAAGAGTTAGCCGGTACTGGATAGGATTTTTCTCGAACGGAGTTTGTTGCAACGCAAACTGTCGCGGCGGATTAAAGAAAGCTGATCCCCGCTAATCTAGGCGAGATCTTTAACCCCAACTAAGGCATAATCGCGCCTCATTTTCGCGCCAAGCAAGCCTCTTCATTTCCATATTTCGATAATATGCTTGCACCATTGTTCGGCGATGAGCCGGCGCGAGGTACAAAGGAGTTAGCCATGCAGAATTCGGATTTCCGTGACGGATGCGCTTTTGTTCGCGGCAATTTCGTTCCCATTGCCGACGCAATGATTCCTATCACCGACACAGGATTTACTCGCTCAGACGTCACTTACGATGTGGTTGCCGTATGGGATGGGAAATTTTTTCGTCTGCAACAGCATCTCGATCGGTTCGAGAAGTCTTGGCAAGCAATCGACATGCGCCCCGGGGTGAATCAGGCTCAAGTGCGCGAAGTCCTGCACCAATGTGTGTCTAAATCTGGCTTGCGTAACGCCTACGTCGAAATGTTGATTACCCGCGGGGTGCCGACTGCCGGTGAGCGAGATCCGAGAAATTTTATTAATCAATTTTATGCATTCGCGATACCTTATATCTGGATTGCTGACGCGCAAGAACAACAGCAAGGCGTTGATTTGGTCATTTCAAAAACGGCTGAGCGAATTTCTCCGCAATCGGTTGACCCAACTGTTAAGAACTTTCACTGGGGTGATCTCAATCGCGGTTTGCGCGAAGCTTTAGAGGCCGGTGCCAAAACGGCGGTATTGCTCGACAATGACGGCTGGGTAACCGAAGGGCCAGGATTCAATATCTTTGCCTTTGTAGATGGACGATTGGTAACACCGGCAAGCGGTGTTCTCCTCGGCATCACGCGACAAACAATCTTAGACTTGGCTAACGAGCAAGGTATCGATTGCGAAATTGGCGAACTTGGCGTCAAGCAATTGCAAAGTGCCGATGAGATCTTTCTAACAAGCACCGCCGGCGGTGTCATGCCGGTCCGTAGTCTTGACGGACAAGTGGTTGGGGAGGGTAAGCCGGGCCCACTAACTATGTCTTTACGTGAACTCTATTGGCGGGAGCACGGCGGCGATCGTTGGACGGAGCCTGTAGCCTACGGCGACCCGCAGACTAAAATTTCGCTACTCGCCAGCTAAACCACGAATTTAAATTGACCTCGCGTCCCTGGAACAAGCGTCGAGATATTAAAGTAACTTTGGGAGGATAATGATGGGATATAAAGCAAACTACGAAACCGATGTGAAGTCATCGCGGCAAGCCGTGTTTGCCGCGCTGATGGACTTTGGTGGGATTGATAAACTGCTGCCGGAGGGGGCAATCACGTCATGCGTTCTCGACGGCAGTGGCGTTGGGGCCGTTCGCACCCTGGAACTGGGCGAACCCAGCGGTTTCCCAGGGCAGGTTATCGAACGGCTCGATCTGGCCTATAACGAAGAAGTTTTCGCCTATTCGATAATGGGCGTGCCATCACTACCGATTGATGAATACGTAGCGGTTGTCGAATTGTCCGACAATGATGATGGGGGTTGTCACGTGAAATGGACTAGCAATTGGGTCCCCACGGGCGGCGTCACTGAGCAGCAAATGGCGCCACAATTGGAGGGCCTCTACGGCGCAATACTAGACAACTTTTAGCCTCGGTGGAGGCGGTTGATTGCATCAATCCCTGACACCAAATCAAAACAATCTGCAATCGTGGCCGCGGGTAGATCGAGCGCTCGCGCCTGTTCAAGTGCATAACCGAGTGTGTCCTCATGCTCGAGTCTGGCGCCCCGCTCTAGATCCTGGAGCGCGGATAAGCGGTGCTCGGGTGCCTCTTTCGCGAATTGTTGGCCCATGTCAATGACGGCGTCCCGCGCCGCTTGTCCCGGTGCCTCAGCAATCGTTTTCACTGGCATGGGCGATTGATCGATGAGCTTAATATTTTTGGCCCGAGCGATCTCGGCCATTTCTTTAATCAAGCGTGCGGCGAAATCGGCGTGATTAGCATTCATCAAGAAATCGCAAGTTCGCGCCCGAGTGATTGCGGCTAAGCTCATAAACGCGACCCAACCGACGTACTTGGACCATTCGACAGATCGAATATCTTGCTCTGCCCTACAAACAACGCCCGCTCGATCGATTTCCTCGGCGACTGTTTCGACCATCGGCTCTCCGGCCTTTTCCAGCGCACCTAGGTGGAGGCAAACATTACGGGTGAAATTTACCGTGCCATCGGCGAGAAGTTCTCCCGAGACGTTAGCCATGCAGCCGGTGATGGTTTTAGGTTGGAAGACGCTAGCCAGCTGTTCATTTTTTTTGACACCATTAGCAATTGAAAAAACAGCACCAAGCTTTAGATGGCGAAGGGATTCAATGGCCGTTAGCGTTTGATAGGTTTTGGTGCCCACGATCAATACGTTCGTCTGATCAAGTGTCGCGGGATCGGTAATAATCTCGCATTCAGCGGACATCTCTTTGAGACCGGTTATGCGCAAGCCGTTGGCGTGTAATTGTTTCGCGCGATTTTCTCGCACAACACAGGACACGCGATGTCCGCTATGAACCAGATGCGCGGCCAGTATCGTCCCTAAAGCGCCGGCGCCAACGATGGTGAAGTGCACAGGTCCTACCGAAAATTTGGCATGACTTCTTTAGCAAAAAGGGTCATCGAGTTGGTGGCGAGCTGTGGATCAATGCCAGGAAACTGCATATCCATAATAAAATCCGTGCATTGATAGTTGTCACAGAAAGCTTGTAATTTTTCATTTACCTGATCGGGGGTCCCAATGAGCATCGTGTCCGCTATTGGGGAGTGCCTAAGTTCCGCGGCGTTTTTGGCAGGTAAGGGTTGATCATCACCTTCGGCATCTTTTGCTTCAGACAAAATGTCTTGATAGAACGTCAGCAAATGCCACAGGTGATCTTGGCATTCGTCCCACGCCTGCGCCTCGCTCGGTGCGGTATACACCATTCTTAGTTGCGCAATATTAAAGTTGCCGGGATCAAACCCGGCTTCTTTCAAACTTTCGATATATAAAGGCGCTGGATCCGGACCCAGTGTACCCATTAGGTGGTAGCCCATTTCTGCTGCGCGTTTAATGGCCTTCGGACCGCGTGCGCCGATCCATATCGGTGGGTAAGGATCCTGTACCGGCTTTGGCGATAGCGTCATATCTTTAATTTGAGTGTATTTCCCGTCGAACGTAACCCGCTCTTCGGTGAAAAGCTTTTTGATAATCTCTATGCCCTCACGCATACGCGAGCCCCGGGTACTACGGTCCATACTAGCAGTTGGAGCTAGAGTAGGCTGGTCTGGCG
>JBCCFA010000307.1:0-5571 GCA_039029975.1 Pseudomonadota bacterium | reverse complement strand
CTATGAAAAACTATTCCTGCGCTTCGAGATAACGTTCAGCATCCATTGCCGCCATACACCCTGACCCGGCTGAAGTAATCGCTTGACGATAAATAGAATCTGCCACGTCTCCCGCGGCAAACACGCCGGGCACGCTGGTTTCAGTCGCAAAGCCTTCGGTGCCGCTTTTCACTTTGATATAGCCGCCGTGCATATCTAGTTGGCCAGCGAAAATATCGGTGTTCGGTTTATGGCCGATGGCGATGAACACGCCGTGCACATCTACATCTTTAGTGTTTTCGCTTGCAACATCTTTAATGCGAATACCGGTCACGCCCATATCGTCTCCCACAACTTCATCAAGCACGTGATTCCATTCAACGTTAACGTTGCCACCGTCGGTTTTTGCTAACAGACGGTTCGACAAAATCTTCTCAGAGCGGAATTCATCACGACGATGGATGACGGTGACGTCTGATGCAATATTCGATAAAAACAGTGCTTCTTCTACCGCGGTATTACCGCCGCCGATTACTGCAACAGGTTTATTTTTATAAAAGAAACCGTCGCAGGTCGCGCAGGCGGAGACCCCTTTGCCTTTGAAGGCCTCTTCGGAAGGCAAGCCTAAATACTTTGCCGAAGCGCCGGTGGCAATGATCAAAGCGTCTGTCGTGTATTCGCCTTGGTCGCCAACTAAGCGAACGGGTTTTTCATTTAGGTGCGCCGTGTGAATAGTGTCGTAAACCAATCGCGTCCCGAAACGCTCGGCGTGTGCTTTCATGCGCTCCATCAACTCTGGACCTTGGACGCCTTCATTGTCGCCTGGCCAGTTGTCCACGTCTGTTGTGGTCGTCATTTGTCCGCCCACCTCTAAGCCAGTGACAAGCACGGGCTCAAGTGCCGCTCGCGCCGCGTATACGGCCGCTGTGTACCCTGCTGGACCTGAGCCTAGGATTAATAATTTATGATGTTCAGTCGCCATATCTCACGTAATCACTCGATATAAAATTGACGCATAATTATACTTAATTCTCCTGCGCCAATGGGTTATTTGGAAGCTGGGATTTGATAAATCGCGCGATGTTGAACTCTCATAATTGGGCGTGAAGCGTCACCCGCAATGAGCATCACAACATCTAAATCAGCGAACTGGTTTTGCTTACGCTCGAACAGGTCGACCACTTCTGCGCGTATTTCTATTGGTTGATTGATTGGGGCCAGCGCCAAATTTGCTATCTCGCTTTCGGTGTGGATCCAGGCGCCAAGCGCGAAATTATTATCTACAATGATGTTCGCCTGCCGTAGCAACCAGGCAGGATGAAGCGCATGCTGATAAGCCGTATGGGTGTCGCGCATTTCCGTGCAGAATGCTGAGTGGGCATCGTGGGGGAGTTCGGTGTTGAAAGATCGCAACACGCGAGCCTGCCTAAACCCGGTTTCGGTGGCTGGCCATTTGTCGCCGGGCTCAAAATTGGCACTGGGCATTAGCCGATTGTTCAGCGCCCCTCCTGATTGGAAAGCCGGTGCGACTTCGCCGCTTAAAGCACCTCGCGCGATGGTTGTGATAACGCCCTCAGAATTTCTAACTTCCGCCTCCAATACGTCTTTTACCGGCTTGCCGACAATTTTTATCTCTTCATCGGCGATAACTGGCTGTCTAAATCGTACGTTGGCGTAGCCGCTAGAAAGCCATTGCTCGCCAAAATGGGACATCATCAAGTGGGACACATAGCCATATACGGTCACGCCTGGGACGACGGCCCCTTTGAAACCCATGGCGCGAGCGGCTCGCGGGTCGTGCATTGGATTACCAGTGTCAGCGGCATCGTTGTGAGAAATGAGCGTTCGTTCAAGCATGATGGCTCCCGTCGTCGGCAAGTTTGTTAACCCTACAGTGAGTTCGCCGGTTAGAATATGCCGCGAGCAGAAATTAGAACAGCGAATTTCGCGATAACATCAACAATCCAACGACATAAAAAATGACAGATTCTCAAACTCAGGGATACGACGTTCCCGCCGTTGAAGCGTGGATTAAAACCAATATCCCGTCTCTTACGCCGCCCTTTGACTGGCAAAAGCTCGATGGTGGACACTCAAATTTGACCTATCTGCTGACCGCTGGGGATGGCACGCTGGCAGTGATTCGGCGACCCCCGCTCGGCGAACTATTACCGAAAGCGCATGACATGGGCCGAGAATGGCAAATTATTTCGGCGCTCGGCCCTACCGATGTTCCCGTTGCGGCCGCATTGGGTTTTTGTGAAGGTGCCGAGGTCACTGGCGCGCATTTCTATGTGATGGGCCATATCGATGGCATGGCGCTGTACACCAATGTTGAAACCGAACAGTGGATTCCGCTTGAAAAACGGCATCACGTTGGTGAGTCCTTTATGGATGTACTGGCGGCCTTGCATTCCCTAGACCCGGACGACATTGGGTTGGGTTCTCTGGGGAAAAAAGAGGGATACATCGCGCGGCAACTCAAGACCTGGTATCGCTCATGGATGGCTTCTAAAGACGTCGCGGAATACGACGACGCTCGTTTGCACGAAATGCAGGATTATCTGGCAAATAACATACCGGAGCAGGGCCCAGCTCGGGTTGTCCACGGTGACTACGGGCTACACAACTGCATGTTCACAAGCGAAGGTCATGTCGCCGCGGTACTTGACTGGGAGATTTCTACACTCGGTGATCCTTTGGCAGATCTCGCTTACGCTCTCAATCAATGGGTCTTACCTGGCGACGAAAATCCCGTTAAAGAGAACGCGGCGAGCGTTGTCGACGGTATGCTAAACCGCCAACAATTGGCAGAGCGCTATGCACAAGCGACGGGATGCGATTTATCAAATCTTGATTATTACGTCTGCTTTAACTGGATCAAGAGTGCAATGATCATTCACGGTGTTTACGCCCGTTATAAGGCGGGGCAAAAAAGTACCGAAGGCGTAGATATGGTTGACTTGAGAGATCGTGTTACCCGCAATATCAATGAGGCAGAACGCGCTGTCTCCAGAATTTCTTAACATTTAAATCCGCTGAACTGAAAATAGGGGCGCAAAGCGCCCCGAGAATGGCAGGGTTTAACTGACCGACATCGCCGAAAATACGATGTTTGTGCTTATCTTTGGTACAACGTGACTATCACAACTTATTCGCAGGGATATCGTGAATCTTTAACCATTGCCCTTCTGCCTTGACAATGTTATTCGGGATATCTTTTCTCCAGGTGTCATAGACCTCAAGGTTTTTGTTGACATAAAGTCGATCTTCGACCACTTCGAAAGCTTTACCATCGACCGCGAATTTTTTACCCAAAGATGCCCCAAATGCGCAATATCCGCCGTAAGCGGGAGCATATTTTTCGGGTGTCTTTCGAAATTCATCGCGATTTGCTGCACTTGAGAACCAATAAACGGCGCCTTCATGCTGGGCGGTAAACTTAGCTGAGCCCGTAACGGCTTTCGATTGTTTGAAATACGCAACCGCGTCATGGCCCGCCAGTATTACGTCGTTTTCGTCTGTTGAGGTGCTAACGTCAGCATGCGCAAACGCGCTCGTTAGCGACAGAATCAGTGTAAGGAAAAATAGTTTGATCTTCATAGTTATTCCCGTATGCAATTAGTTTTAATTATTCTCTAGTACTTAGTTACTAGAAAAACGTTTATTGCGCGCGCGGCATAAACCCAACGTTAGAATAAAAAGCGTCACGAATTTCATCATCAGTCCAACCCGCTGCTTCAATACCGGAACGACATTCGTCTAGGCTCACGTCGCCATCCTTGTCGGCATCTAAGTCGGCCCAGTGATCGCTCATCCAAGGAACGAACCCTGGTATTTCGTCGGTTGGGCCAAACTTGGTCAGTTCGACTTTTGTTACTTTGCCATCTCTGTCTATATCCGCGAGGGTTAAGACATCATTCCAAGGCATGAAGCCTTGCGCTGCGGCGGAAAAAATAAAAATTTTGGCAAAAAAAATACTTAAAAATAGCTTGGCGATAGACATTATCGGATTCTCCTATAGCTCAAGGGTTGAGCCGAAAAATTAACTGGCGAAAACTATAGGCGGACTAAAAGAAACAAGGAAATCGTTTCTTAGAATGATTTCTATAAGCAGCACTTATAGAAATTAAGGATCAAATCTTTATCAAGAATATAGGCAAAGTGTGACCCTAAGTATTTAGATCGGATGCAAATTCACGGCTAAACGTTACCAAGTTTTGTAGGGCTTGCGAATGCACATCGCTGGCAGCGACACATAATTCGACTTCTCTAGCCATTGGGGGGGACGTAACTGGGCGAAACGAAATATTTTCATTCACTAGCGAGTAACGAGGAAGCACGCTAACCCCCATCTCGGTCGCTATCATGTGTTGAATCCAATCCTCACGCTCAGAGCAAAAAGCGACTTGCGGATTCAGGTCTTTTCCTTTCGAAAAATCGAAGAACTCATCTCGAAATTCGCAATGTAAACGGTCGATATATCGCTCTTTTGCGACTTCCTCCAACGGGACTGCTGTCATCGATTCGAAATGGTGGTTTTTCGGAAAGGCAACCACCATTTCTTCACCATAAAGACGATGATATTCCAGGCGGTCGTGGCGAACTTCGTGGCGCGCAACAAACGCACCGTCCAGAGCACCAGAAAGAATTAAATTTGGAATAGCGTCGTATACAACATCGTGCAGAACACGTGAGATTTGCCGGTTATTTGCCTGAAAAGCGTCAAATAACGGTGACAGGCATTGCGGTCCAATTGTGCACATCAGTCCGATGTTTAATTCAATACGTTCTCCACGGGAAATTTCATTCGCGATATTGGTAATAGCATCGCGCGTATGTTGAATTTTTTCGAAATGAGCGCGCAAGGAACGGCCGAGCTCAGTTAGCCTAGTATTTCGGCCGTCGCGGTGGATGAGTGGGCCGCCCAGTTCATCCTCAAGTTTTTTTATGGCCTGGGTCAAAGCAGGTTGCGATACGAAACATTGTTCGGCGGCTCGCGTGAAATTAAAAGTTTCAGCAACAGCCAAAAAGTATTTTATCTGACGAAGATCCAACGTTTATCACTCTGAAATTTTCGCGAAGCTTAATCTAAATCATTCGGAATTAATACGAATATCTAAATAGTGATCTTGAATCGTTTCGATAAGAAATTCTTATGACTGCGCGCTGTCTCGATTGATTAATATTTTTTGTTGACTATTGATTCACATCAAAATATTAAAAATTTCTTAAATACTCCATTTCCGATTTTAGCTAAAAATACTCTAAGACCGACGTATCAGTATTACGAGCAACGTTATTGTTACCAACGCCTATGTGATTGTTTATAACCTCGGTTCTCGCGTCTGCAGACGGCTTTTTTGTATTTGAGGGGCGCCAGGAAGGCGCTGTTGGCTCCCGAGGGTGGGTGTATGCAGGGACGCCTTTAACACCAAATGATTTGAACGGTGGAAAGGCAGCGTTACCGGCATGCCACAATGTCTATTACAATCCGACCATTACTCGCCAAACAGAATCAATTATAATGAAAGCACTAGGTTACCATCTCCGAGATCGTTGGCAGAGTGCTAAGGAGATGTTGAGCGCGTT
>JBCCFA010000306.1:0-5614 GCA_039029975.1 Pseudomonadota bacterium | reverse complement strand
GCCGAAGCGACCTCCCCTGACGGCACCATGACCACAGTTAACGATGTAGGTCACGTCGACGAGGACGGATTTTTCAGTATCGTTGAAATATTCGAAAGGCGTGGCCGTTTTAAACCAAACGGTGCCGGTGTCGCCAGTTGCGACTTCGTTCATTTCATCATCCATGATGTGTAGCTCGCCGAGCATAATTTTTCCCACGCTTCCTTGGTGGGCAAGCCATTCTTCCGAGGTGCAGGCAGCAAAGCCCAAGCCTTCTGTTGCGCCGTAGTATTCGAAAATGATTGGACCCCACCAATCGATCATATTGCGTTTGACTTGAGCGGGGCAGGGAGCAGCGGCATGAACCGCGATTTCTAATGAAGATAAATCGTACCGGTTACGCACGTCCTCGGGTAACTTCAACATGCGGCTGAACATGGTGGGCACCAACTGTGAATGCGTGATTTGGTGAGATTCAATGAGCGATAAATATTGTTCCGGATCGAATTTTTCCATGATTACGCAAGTGCCACCTGCGCGCAGCGTTAAACCTACGGCGGCTTGCGGCGCCGAATGGTAGAGCGGTGCGGGAGATAAATAACGCATGCCGTCTTTGTAATGCCACAGTTGCTGCAGGAAATTCATGATCGGCAGATTTTCTGCCGGAGAAAGCTCGGGCAGGGGTCGCAAAATGCCTTTTGGTCGCCCCGTGGTGCCAGACGAATAAAGCATTGGGGTGCCGAGCGCCTGATCTGAAATTGGCGTCGTAGGAAAACTGGCGAGCGTACTTACAAAGTCTTGCATATCCGATCTATCTGTCTCCGATACGACTAAACAGACCCGAACCTGTGGACATTGTTGCAAAGCTTCAGCCGCAATCTCAGCTCGTGATTGCGAAGTGATCAATACTTTTGATTCGCTGTTATTGATGATAAAAGCCAATTCATCGGCTTTCAGATACGAATTAATACAGGTGTAGTACAAACCCGCACGTTCACCGCCGCCACAGGCTTCTAAATATCTCTCGTTGTTTTCCATAAAAATGGAATAGTGATCTTGTGTCTGCAGCCCGCATTCACGAAAGAAGTGTGCCAGTTGGTTTGTTCGTGCTTCGAATTCACCATAGGTGATCTCAATACCTGAGTTAGCCATGGTAATTAGAGTTTGATGTTCGCGCGCTTCAACAAAAGGTTGAATATACATGAGTAGCTTTCCAAATTAGTGAGTCTGAAATCTAAGCTAAAGGTGCCGCCTAACCGCAAAGCGAAGATGCTATTATGTCGGCTCCGCGGTGACAATTTCAAACGATCCGATAGATAATGAATTATTACTCTAAAGCTCTACCCATGGTGCTCACAGCGTTGTTAGTCAGTGCGTGCGGTGAGTCACTGTCACCGCAAGATGCCTTTCAACAGGGTCACTACAACGCGTCGTATGAGCAATACCGAGAACTTGCGGAAAGCGGCGATACGGGTGCGGCAAATTATTTGGGTATTCACTACTACTTGGGCTTGGGGACGACCAAGGATTTCGACAAAGCAAACCAATGGTTTTTGGTGTCAGCCCTCGACGAAAATGCCGATGCAATGCGTAACTTAGGTGTGATGTACATGAGAGGGCACGGGGTTGCGCAAGATTGGGGAAAGGCCTACGGCTGGCTTTACCACGCGGTGCAGCGGGAACACCCAAAGGCCAAGGAGTATCTCAGCGTGACCGCCGATTACATAACGCCTAACAAAAGCATGCAGGAGCGAGCTGCGGTCGAGGGTTTAATCAAAGAGGCGAGAAACGCTGCAAGATAGGCCGGCTAGTTGCGCAAAGCTCGACGATCAATAGTCACCGATTTGATGACGGCATAAATCTCTGCACCAACGCGTAAATCTAAACGGGTTACCGAGTGCTGAGTAATACGGGCGATCAAGCGCGTTTCTCCACACATTATTTGCAGATCGGCGTAAGGCCCCTCCGGATAGCGTAGGTCGATAATCTGGCCACCCAGCACATTGTTGGCGCTAATTTCTCGGGGCTCCCTCCGCGCGACAATGATATCTCGCGCCCTCACTCGCACCCGGATTGCTTCGCCAGGCTCTGCGTCAATAGCGGGAACTTTAAGTACGCTTGTGCCGAAACCGATTTCTGTGAGCGCGCTGTTTGCGTCGTGGCGTGTGATATGTCCATCAATAATGGCACCAGCCTCGAAACGGCCAGTAATCGGGTAAAGGTCAATTCGCGAAAATACATCCGACACCGATCCTTCGGCGACCAATTTGCCGGCGTTAATGATGTGAATGTATTCGGCGATTCGGGTGACTTCATCGATCGAATGGCTGACATAAAGGATGGGAATTTTATGCTCATGCCTTACGCGCTCTATGTAGGGCAAGATCTCATCGCGCCTTTTATGATCTAAAGCCGCAAGCGGCTCATCTAACAGTAATACTTCGGGATTACTCAATAGCGCGCGCCCAAGCGCAACGCGTTGTTTTTCGCCCCCCGACAGCGCAAGCGGTTTGCGTTGTATGAGCGATTCAATACCTAGCAATTTGATCAACCTCGTCACTTCGCTTTGGGCTACCGGCTGCGCCGATCTTTTCCAGCCGAACATTAAGTTTTTTTCAACGGTGAGATGGGGAAACAGCCTGGGCTGTTGAAAGACATAGCCTAAACGTCGTTGGTGCGGCGGTAGCGAAATGTTTTGTGTAGTGTCCTCGACAAGGCGGTCGTTAATTGAGATCAAACCGTGGGCTGGTCGCTGCAAGCCGGCGACGAAATTAATCAGTGTTGATTTACCCGCACCCGACGGGCCAAATAGCGCTGTCACTGCGTTTGAATCAATGCCAAATTTAAGCTGCAGCTCGAAGTCGGCGAGCGGATGACGAATTTCTATTTGAACGCTCATTGTTCCATCATGCGACGAACTCTGGTGGCAGCGAGTTCAGAGCAGGCGAGACCAACTAAGGCCAACAAAATGGATAAGCCGGCGAGCCGCGCGGCCGCCACCTCACCGCCTGGGGATTGCAAGGCGGAATAAATTGCCAATGGCAACGTGCGTGTTTCTCCAGGAATGTTGGAAACAAAGGTAATGATGGCGCCAAATTCTCCCAAGCTGGCTGCAAAGGCTGTAATGGCGCCAGCGATAATGCCCGGCAACGCTAGCGGTAGCGTTATGCTAAAAAATCGATCGAATGGGCCGGCGCCTAAAGTCGCGGCGGCATCGCGAAGCCCTGGGTCGATGGCTTCCAGGGCCAATCTGATTGCCCGGACTTGAAACGGAAAAGTGACAATGCCGGCGGCTAGCGCAGCGCCGGTCCAGCTGAACATAAATCGCAGACCAAACGTGTTTGCTATCCACTCACCTAAGGGTGCTTTTCCACCGAAAGTAATAAGTAACAGATAGCCCATTACAACTGGCGGCAACACAAGCGGAAGGTGTACTAAGCCGTCTAGCACTGCGCGCCCAGGAAACCGCCATCGGGCGAGAATCTCTGCGGCGGCGATTGCAAACGGCAATGCCAGCAATACCGCAACGATTGCCACTTTAAAACTCAGGCCTAACGCGATTATTTCGGCGTCAGAGATTCCCATTAACCAATTCCGTTTTTCCAATCCACAGAAAACCGTGGTCGGTAAAGATCTTTTTTGCCATCGCTGTATTCACAAATGAATAAAAGGCGTCGGCAAGTGACGATGATTTTCCGACAAGGGCGAGCTCATAGGCAATTGAATTTGCATCCGCGTTAGGTAATCGCGCCAGAACTTTCAGTGTTGACGTGAGTTGTAAATCGCTTGCGTAGACAAAACCGAAGGGAACCTCGCCGCGTTCAATCAGTGCCAGCACGGCACGGGCGTTGTCTGCGCGCGCGAGTTTTGTTTGTAAATTAGGCCACAACCCCAACGTCGTTAGGCGTTGTTCAACGTACATACCGAGCGGCACATGGTCAGGATCGCCTATCGCAACACGATCTTTTTTTCGCATAAGTTTGTTGAAATCAGTTGTCGCGTCCAGCGAAAATGGTTCAAGCGCGGAATCTGCGCGCCCAGCAATTACGATCTCGTTAGACAGTAAGGTGCGTCGACTTTCCGGGGTGAGCAAGTTTTGCGCATCAATTGCATCCATCCACTGCTTATTCGCGGAGAAGAATACAGCCGGATTGGCGCCTGAGATTATCTGGCGTGCCAGTGAGGAGGAGGCCGCAAAAGAAAATTTGATCTCAGTCCCGGTTTGGTTTCTGAACTTTTTACCGATCTCAGTGAGTGGTTCCGTCAAACTGGATGCGGCAAAAACGATGAAGGGGCCATCGGCCGCATTGGCCGGCGGTGCCCAGGCCGGCGTTAGCGCTATCGCTAAGACAAGTAAGCAAATATGGGTGGGGTTCAGAAGTGTCACAAGAACTGGTGCGGATTCACTAAGCATCAAATATTGCTTAGCTTAAATGGCCCTCGAACTCTTTGGAACTCTTTTTGATCTAAATTAGCTTTGTTCACTCCGATGCAGTATCTCGGAGACGGATACTTGCTCAAGGGGTTCGCCCACGCTCTTGTTCAGAATCGATAGTATTTCTTGCTTAATGTCGGTCTGCAATTCTCTTTTTAGGGCGATATAAAAACATTCAGCAAAAAGCGCTAAGAAGTGTAAGTTGAATCGATTTAATACGTCCTCATCGGCAATGCCAACTTCACGTTCTCCACTGGCCACACGGGCCGCGACGGCAGTATGGGTATGTTCTTCATCGCCATATCCGTCAATTGAAGATTGGTCAATTCCATCCTCGCTTAGCAATATATCAATCGCGCGCCGCGTCGCTGAGCCAGGTTGCCGATTTATGAATTTGGGCGTGGGTGGCTCGGTCAGCGAGCTGAGTTTGGTTATTTCGACGTGACTTGGGTAAACCAAACCAATTCGCCGTTCTTGGAGCTGATAAATTTCATCGCGGCTGTCGTCCAGCCAATTGCTGAATTGTTTCGCCAACGCATAAAACGGTTTACCACGCGGGATATGAAAACCGACAACGTCGGCGTCGTGGCGTTGATATCTACGCAAAGCGCTCTCGCTTCCAATCACGTCCAATACGACACGACGATTTGCAGCGCGTTTAAGTTCGCTGGCCAGTTTATTAACCGCCATGTGGTCACTACTGACGAGTCGGAGCGCCGTCGCATCGCTCCCGAGCATTCGAGTAAGGCGGCCCGAAGCCGCATCCGCTGCGCTGTCTAGCGGCGCGCGCATATCGGCATTAATTCGGGTTTTTGTCGCCAATAGCTGTTCGGCGAATTTTGTGAGCCGCGTCCCGCGCCCGCGTTCGCTCACCACTAATTGGGTGCGAAAGCGATTCTCCCATTCGGCGATCTGTCCCCACGCGTTGCGATAGGACACCTCGACAAGCTGGGCCGCTTGGCGAAGGTTGCAGCCCTCGGCAATTGCCTGCAACAACTTAAACAGCGTGTCTGACACGGCGACTAAATTGTCGCCATCTTGCAGTTGCCAATTGATTTCTAACCTTAAACGCATTGATAGGTGTGCCGATTCTATAATATGCAAATTATTACATATTTGGGGCTGATGGGTTTTGATCTAAACTGGATATAGACGCGAAAATATCAATAATTGCTCAGAATGATTCCAATATATATGCAT
>JBCCFA010000305.1:0-5628 GCA_039029975.1 Pseudomonadota bacterium | reverse complement strand
TTTAGTTTGGGTAAAAATTGTTCCACAAACGACTCGTTACCCGCGGGGTTCTGCTATTATTGCGCCTGTGTCGGGTTTCAGTTCGCAAGGATGTTT
This sequence comes from Pseudomonadota bacterium, assembly GCA_039029975.1. GTDB lineage: Bacteria > Pseudomonadota > Gammaproteobacteria > JBCCFA01. The sequence continues at coordinate 5,532 of JBCCFA010000305.1, read as the reverse complement.
TCTCGAATCATCTTGGACAAGATTGGCTGAAGCGACTATTCCTTTGATTTCGGCGCAGTTCTAGTCTCACTAAATATCTTCAACCAATTTTCCGCGTCTCGAAGTGCCGGGCCAAACCCAGCGGGCCCAGGTTCCCCCGAGATAGCAATCCGACCGTCTTTTCCGACCAGGTACAATCGATCCGGGTGACCAAGGTAAGTGTTCGAAACTTGGTTGTCCATGCCGTCGGCTAGGAAAGGCACAGTTAGTCTTCTTGAATCTACAAGCCGTTGAGCGACCTCACACCTGTGGCGGAAGTCTCTATGTTCTCTTATCCCAAGGTCGTGCGCACGAGCCGCCGGCCATGGGTCTGGTCCGTCGCTTGCGTGCGCTTCTCTTACGTAGACGATGTATACAGCCGCGATTTCTTTATAATTTTGATAGAGCCGCTCAATTCGCCGAACCGAGAAAAGAAAAGGAGGTCATGTATAGCTCCCAAAAATGAGTACCACGGGTTTCGTGCCGCGAAAATCCGAGAGCGTTACGGCATGCTTTCTGTCGATGGAACTCAACGTAAAATCAGGCGCCAAGTCTCCCTCACGCGGTGCGCGGTCTCGGTTTTCAGTCTGTTCAACTAGGGTGTCTTCACTAGGGTTTTGACTTAAGGCGCCAAACGAACCAAAAACTGCTAACAAAAACACTATTGACCTTCCGAGGTAACAAAAGCTAGTCATCGGGCGAGAAATTTCCTTTTTTTATTGCATATTTCAGTAAGACACATGAACGGTAGCACAAGGATTAATTGGTAATTAAACAACGGCAACATTAGAAATAAAAATAACCTCAATATTTTCATCCCCCACGACGTCGCAGTTTTTCCTGAGACCAACCTTTGCGCCACTCGCGCTATTCCGCTTTCCTATCGAATTTTCGACGAGACTTTTCTATTGCGGCGCGATTCTCCGCGCCCCATGCAGACAACGCATATAGTGGTTCTAGAATCGAGATGCCAAGATCTGACAAACGATAATCCACACGAGGGGGTTTACTTGGAGTGACCTTACGAAGGATTAACCCATCTCGTTCCAAATTTCGCAGCGTCAAGGTGAGCATGCGCTGAGAGATATCAGGTAACGCGCGCTTTAATTCCGAGAATCGGTGTTCGCCAAATTTTAAATGGGTAATTACCAACATGCTCCACTTATCGGATATCGCCTCTAACACGTTTCGAACAGGGCACAACGCCGGATCATAAAACTCTTCTGGGGCTTTCACTGGGTAGTCGTTGCTCATGTGTTCAATGATTTAATGGTTACAAAAATGTGCCTTCTTGTGTCTGCCAAACAATGCTCATAGACTAACTTACTATATTAAACATAGTTACTAATAGTAACTATGAACGGCTATTCGAAGGTTAAAAAGCCTATGCGCCCATTTTCTCGCGAAGAATGTCTCCAGTTTATTTCAGAAGGTTGCAAAACGGGGAAGGTTGCCACGGTTAGAAAAGATGGAAGGCCGCATGTTGCCCCGATATGGTTCATCCTTGATGGCGAGGTTTTGGTATTCACTACCCACGAAGATACCTTGAAGGGCCGCACTTTAAAACGCGATCCTCGGGCAATGCTATCTGTTGATAACGAGGTCTTTCCGTTCGACTTCGTGCTAGTCGAGGGAGTAGCAACTTTGGAGCGATTACTTCCCCGATCCCTTGTTCGATGGACCGCTAAAATTGCCGCTCGTTACGTGCCAAAAGAATATGTTGAATCGACCGCCGAACGAAACGCGGTCGATGGCGAATTATTAGTCCGTTTGGAAATTAGCAAAATGACTGGTATGGCCGACGTGGCGAGCTAATGAATTTTCTAGTCATAATGAAGGAAACTTACATGTATAGAATCGCGGTAATTTTAGTCTTAATTTTTGGTGTGTCGTTTTCCGTAAGCGGAGAAGGCGAAACTACTAGGGAACTTAATTCGACAGAAATCACTTACGAGTACTCGAGCGGTCGGTCGTATAATGTTAAGTTTGAAGACGCCGGCGTTAGTTATCGTTACCTATCGGGTTCAAAACCCGAGGTATGGTGGGGTCCATTTCCGTATCAAGCGATTCGGGTGAAGCCACAGGTGTATTTTACATCTTGGTTCGAAAAAGGGTACGGAGATTACGTTACGCTTTTAATTAATTTCGAAGAAAGCGTTTTGTACGGCAGCGCTATTTTGCGCGGCGAAGAAGTTCATTTTCATAAAGCCAGAATTCTTGGCACGATGATGTAACGATTGCGATTATCTTTAGCAGTTATGCTGGCGCGCTTTATGCCAATTTGGTACCGATATTGACGTGTCAATCGCACGAGGCCTGGGTGGCCTAAAAGCACACCAACCGAAGCATGTCTCCTATCTTTAGTTAGATTATTTTCTAATCTGAGTTTTTTGGCAGATTTGGGTAATTTCCTTGATGTGGCTTCGCAATTTGTTCCTTCGCAACGATGCGTATCTATGAGACCAGAGCGCTTTTTCCGTCACAGCCTTTGAATCAAAAACATTGTGGCTGCAAACCTTCTCAAAACGATTCGGCACATTCCAGCTCTTCGGCAGCTACTTCAATTACCATCGAGCGTCAGGTGATGATACTGTGCACCGAATCCTTAAGATTTCGGGGGGCGGGAGGATGCAGAAAATCGAACGTGGACAAGTCACAAAATACGAATTCGACTTTCACGACGATCCGGTTTTGCGGGTTGCGCAAAGGGAGTCTTTTCAAATCGAAACTGACGATGCGCTTAGCGGACTCATTGAAGACGATAGCGATTCCCCAACTGTTCACCGCATGGTGAACGATCCCCATGTCGCGAAACTCACCGAAGCGTTTCCGCCAAAGTTTAATCCAGTTGTCGGCCCGATATATATTGAAGGTTGCGAAGCTGGGGATGTACTGGCTGTCCACATTGATTGGGTAGAACCGTGGCGATATGGTTTCACGGGCATTATCCCGGGCGTAGGTCCGTTACAGGATTCGATCAAATGGTCGGATTGCGCCGAAGGCCATGTTCAAGTGATAGAGCACCTACCTGGGCCAAGCGGCACAACACGCGATGGCAAGGGGCGCTATTCAGACAAACTAACTTGGGACTTACAACCCTTTATCGGAACGCTCGCAACTTGCTTGGAGCGTGAAGTACATACCTCTTTATTAGGCCAGGGTGCGTTTGGTGGCAATATCGACTGTCGGGACATCCGCGCCGGGCATACGGTATATCTAAATTCTTATCATGAAGGTGCGTTGCTTTATGTCGGCGATGTGCACGGTGGCCAAGGCGACACAGAATTCACCGCGCTTGCCGATGAAACTCGCGCGACGGTGCAACTCACTTGCGAAGTGGTAAAAAATAAACGCTTACCCTGTGTGCGAATAGACAAACCGGAAAGCATTGTCGCGCTGGGGATTAATTTGCCGTTAGAGCAAGCGGTTTACGACGCGTGTGATCACATGATGGAATGGTTACTTGAGGATTACGGCATCAGTGGCAAAGACTCCTACTTGAGGATGTCTGCCGACCCGGCATTCCGCATTCGAGTCTACCAAATGGTGCGCGCAATGACCGCCCGGCACGTCGCGGGCGCTGAATATCCGAAGGATCGATTGTTTCCCGCGTTCTAAAGAGGAAAATGTCGCGTTCATGGGCCATCGAACCAATAGGTCAGGGGCTGCTAGTACGCGTCGTCAATAAAGGGTCACCCTTTGTATAGATTAGCAAGCTTAGGAGATTTCGGGTGGGGAGAGATTCGCAGGCTTATTTCTTTTATAACGGCCAAGTGGTCACGGTCGACGACGATTTTCGCGTTTGCGAGGCGGCACTTGTTTCCGACGAACGCATTATTGCTGTTGGGGAAGAACATGAGTTAAGAGCGTCATTACCGAAGGGCACAGCAGAAATCGACCTACACGGTCGTAGCCTGTTACCGGGTTTCATTGATACTCATGGGCACATCGCTTTATTTGGTTTGGACGAGCTGAAGGTGCAACTTGCCGGTGCAGAAACGAAATCGGAAATTCTCAATCGCATTTTAACGGCCGCAAAAAGCACCAAAGCTGGCGATTGGATCGTAACAATGCCAATTGGCGACCCGCCGTATTTTTTGAACGCGAATGCGCTGCGCGAAGCTGGTAAAGTACCTACAATAGAGGAGCTTGATGACATCGCGCCAGATAATCCTGTGTACATTCAAGCGCCAACTAACCGCGTCCCTAATTTTGCTGTGCTTAACAGCGCGGCTTTAGCCGCGGCTGGGGTTGATGTTGATACCGACGTATCTGAGCATACGAAAGTAATCGTCGATGCAAGCAATCGACCAACCGGCATTGTCGAAGGAGCAATGCAACCAATTTACAATTTCGATCCGCTGTATCAAAAAATTGCGAGCGCGGCGCCCAAAATGGGATATACCGACGTTCGCAATGGTATTGAAGCCTTAGCGCCCCATTTCATAGAGCATGGCACGACGACGTTGCTTGAGGCTCATCTAACAACACCGGATGAGCTGCGAGCTTACGCCGAACTGCGTGATGCCAACAAACTACCGTTGAGGATTTTTTACACATTCGAGATCGACTTTACAAAGTCTCTAGATGAAATAAGAGAATTTCTACGTACGGTTCGATTTGCCGCTAACGGTGGCTTCGGTAGTGATGCCTTAAAAGTCATTGGCGTTAGCATCGGGCTTGATGGACCTTACTGGCATGGTGCTGCCGTCAACGATCAGCCTTACAAAGGGCCGTTCGGCGGGACTGTTGATCCCGGCCCACTCATGGAACGAGCGCATTATGATGCGATCCTTGATTTGGCTGCAGAAATGAATTTCCGCATCCACGCGGAGGCCGCTGGGCGCGGCTCTATTGAAATTGCTTTGACGGCGTTCGAACGCATTAACAAGGCCACGCCGATAAAAAGCAAACGCTACGTTTTAGAGCATTGTGAATTTCCAACCGAAGGGCAGATCGCACGTTGCGCTGAGTTGGGTATAGCGCCAACAACGTCTACCAATTTTATTTGGGGAAAAGGCGAGGAGGTTTATCGAGAGCGCCTGGGAGAAGAGTATTGCGATGTCGCGATTCCCTTACGTGATTGGCTAGACGGCGGCGTGCCCATTGCCCAGAGCACCGATTGGGGGCCACACGAAGCGCTATTTACCTTGTGGCAAAGTCTCGCCAGGCAAGCTGGTTTGAGTGGAAGGGTTATTGGACCAGCGCAACAAATAAGCCGCGAGGAGGCACTTCGAGCCTTCACGATTAATTCGGCTTGGGCACTAAAAATGGAACATGAAATTGGTTCGATTGAAGTCGGTAAAGCAGCCGATCTAGTTATCGTGGATGGCGATATTCTCAATTGCCCCACCGATGAAATACGAAACATGGACGTCGACCTTACGATGATAAATGGGGATATTGTCTTTCAACGATAATCGTTTCGGGCATCAAAGAGATTAAGTTACTAGCGCCCATGCATGTCGCTTATAGCCGCAGTGCGCAGGAGAGAATATGAAAATAAACTTCTGG
>JBCCFA010000304.1:0-5698 GCA_039029975.1 Pseudomonadota bacterium | reverse complement strand
GATTCGCTCGAAAGGCGTTGGCGTATATTTCGTCACGCAAAGCCCGCTGGATATTCCAGACGGTGTACTTGGTCAATTGGGATTAAAAATTCAACACGCATTGCGCGCCTACACACCGAAAGAACGCAAAGCGATAAAAATCATTGCGGATTCTTTTCGCGAGAACCCCAATATCGATACCCGTACCGCGATAACCGAACTTGGCACGGGCGAAGCCTTAGTTTCGACGCTTGATGCGAAAGGCCGTCCGTCACCAGTGGAACAGACATTAATCAGGCCACCAGAATCACAGATTGGTCCCATTAAAAAAGCCCTCAAGAACCAAATTATCGCGACCTCAGATCATTCAGAGAAATACGCCAAGGCCGTCGATCGAAAATCGGCTTATGAGGAACTTAGAGCACGTGCCACCGACAAAGAAACGAGAGCCGAAGCAGCCAGTGTCAAAAAGAAAATCAAGAAAAAGTCTTCTAGAAGCCGCCAATCGGTCGGCGAAGCCGCCCTTAAAAGCGTCGTCCGCTCGATCGGCAGCAACCTCGGGCGCCAAATTGTGCGCGGTTTAATGGGCTCTTTGTTCGGGAAGCGCTAATGACCGTAGAACATTGCTTGACCGGCCTAAAGGTCGTTGACTTTACCCGCGCCTTGGCTGGCCCCAGCTGCACGCGAATGCTTGCAGAGATGGGTGCCGAAGTCGTCAAAATAGAAACACCACCCGACGGTGATATGGTGCGACGCCTGTCATGCTTCACTCATGACCGCAGCCACTACCTGGTGCAGTGGAATCTGAATAAAAAGAGTGTGTGCCTCGATCTTCGAACCGACGAAGGTTTAAATATCGTCCGTGAATTGATCACACAGGCGGACGTGGTGGTCGAAAACTTTCGGCCCGGCGTGATGGCCGATATGGGCTTAGGATATGACGATTTGTGCAAGCTGAAGCCGGATATTGTGCTTTGTTCTATCTCTGCGTTTGGGCAAACGGGACCGATGGCGACGAATCCAGGCTATGACTACATTGCCCAGGCGTACGCAGGCATCACGTCCATGATTGGCGATCCCGACGAAGCACCGTGCATTCCGCTCGTTGGGCTTGGAGATGCCAGCACGGGTGTCCATGGCGCCTTAGCCATCACCTCGGCAATGCTTTATCACGGACGCTCCGGCAAAGGTCAACATTTGGATGTTAACCTGCTCGATGTGTATTTCTCGTATCACGAAGTCAATGTGCATCAATTTGCCGGTAGCGGGGGCACAATAAAACCCACGCGCGGCGGACAGCACATGTCCTATATTTCGCCAGCTGGGATCTACAAAGCCACCAATGGTTACATCATGATTCTCGCCTTTATGCAACACTGGAAAGACTTATGCACTGCCATGGAAAGACCGGATTTGCTTACCCATGATATTTTTGGTGACGATACGTCGCGCACCGAACATCGCTTTGAGTTAGTCCCAATTATTGAACAGTGGTTGCAGTCATTCCCAGATGTGGACAGTGCCATGCAGGTACTAAATGAGCATCACGTGCCGAGTGCGCCGGTTTTGACAGTTGCCGAAACCTTGGACAACGAGCACTTAAAAGCGCGCGGTTCGGTGCAAACGGTGACAGATCCAATCGCCGGGCTAGTCACCTTTCCGCGCATGCCAATTCGCTTTTCCGAATTCACCGATGAGCCTAACTACGTGGCCCCCAAATTAGGGCAACACAACGCAGAAGTTTTGCACAGCTGGTTAGGTAAATCTTCTGAAGAAATAAACACTTTATCTAATTCGGGTGTGCTGCTATCAAAGGACACCTAAACCGAAGGGGAAAGAACCATGAATACTGCAATAGTTAGCGGCGTTGGGCCGCTTGACGGCATTGGTGCCCAGCTCTGCCTGCGCTTCGCCAAACACGGTCTACATATATTTGTCGCAGGCCGCACCCAGGCGAGCCTCGATGCAGTGGTAAAGGAAATAGAAACTCAAGGTGGCAGCGGCACAGCAGTGATAGCCGATGCGACCGATGAACAAGCCACCGTCAACTTATTTGCCCAAGCACGCGATAAAGGCAAGATCGACTTAGTCATTTACAACACGGGTAACAACACGCCAGGCCGTATCGAAGATATGACGGCGGAGTTTTTCGAAACCAGTTGGCGGGTCTGTTGCTTCGGCGGGTTTCTCTATGGCCGCGAGGCCGTCAAACATATGAAAAAAGATGGCGGCGGGACAATTCTTTTTACCGGCGCGAGCGCTTCGTTGCGCGGTCGTCCAAATTTTGGGGCGTTTAATTCTTCAAAAGGCGCGTTGCGCAATCTCGCCAACGCCATGTCTAAAGAATACGGCGAAGACCTCATTCACGTAGGACATGTCGTTGTCGATGGCGCCGTCGGCGGTAACAAAATCCACACCCGATATCCAGAATATGCTGAGAAGCTCGGCGCAGAGGGTCTCGTTTCGATTGACGCAATCGTCGATATTTATGAATTCATGTACCAACAGCCGCGCGGCGGCTGGTCATTCGAGATAGACGTTCGAACGGCCATTGAAAACTGGTAACGTCGATGGATTTCACCCTGCCCCCTCAGTTAGCCGATCTTAAAGAGCGCATTCACCAATTCATTGTTGATGAAATTATCCCGTTAGAGAACGATGCCCGGCAGGATCCGCACGGACCCTCCATGGCGCTGTGTCGTGAATTACAAGACAAAGCTAAAGCAGCAGGCTTATGGTCTCTCCATGCGCCAAAAAAATACGGCGGTGGCGGTCTCAATCATACGGGTCGTGCGGTAGTGCTTGAAGCAGCCGGTTACTCGCTGCTTGGCCCGATCGCGCTCAATGTCATGCCCGGCGAAGGCGATCATCACATGTTAGAAGTGATTGCCACAGAAGAACAAAAAGATCGCTGGTTGAAACCCTTAATTGATGGCTCGCAAAAATCGACGTTTTGTGTGACCGAACCAAACAATGGTGCAGGCGCTGATCCAAATCAGATGCTGACAACGGCAGTCCCCGATGGGGACGATTTCGTAATAAACGGGCAAAAGTGGCTCATCACCACGTTCCGGGAAGCGAGATTTCATATTGTGATGGCACAAACTGAGAATAAAGCGGGTGAAAAAATTGGCGCCACTATGTTTGTGGTGGACGCCGACGTCGAGGGCTTAAGCGAAGTACGCCAGCTCGATGTGCTCGATGATATGTTTCCGGGCGGACACAGTGAAATTAAACTCGAGAATGTCCGCGTAACGCCGGATCGAATACTCGGCGAAGTCGGCAAGGGCTTCCGCTATGCCCAAGTGCGCCTCTGCCCTGCCCGACTGACGCATTGCATGCGCTGGCTGGGTGCCGCCCAACGCTGCCACGATATTGCGGTGGAACATGCCAAATGGCGCAAAGCCTTTGGCAAGGAAATAGGTCAGCACCAAGGGGTAAGCTTTCAACTCGCCGACAACGAAATGGATCTCCATCATTGCCGGCTTGCGGTGCAACAGGCGGCATGGTTACTCGATCAAGGGGAAGAAGCCCGCCAAGAAACGTCTATGTGTAAAGTCTATTGTTCCGAGAAGCTTAGCGATGTGGTTGACCGCTCCATGCAAATTCTTGGCGGCATTGGATCAAGCAACGACACCGCCATTATGCGCATCTACAAAAATATTCGCGCCTTTCGCTTGTACGATGGGCCGTCAGAAGTGCATCGCTGGGCCTTAGGGAGAACCATTCTGCGGGACTAGTGAAGATTAGGCCTCACGCAATCTAAAGCAACTCTTTCGCCAACAATAAGCCTTCTTCCGGTTTGCTCAAGGTGACAATCATCGTGCCCACATGACCACGTTTGTTGGCGGCCTTCCACTCGCTGAGCTGTTCCTTAATATGCCCCGCCGGACCAACTAAAGAACATTGATCGACTAATTCATCGGGAATTTCGTTGGCGGCCTCCGCTTTTTTGCCGCTCAGGTACAAGTCTTGGACCTTCTCGGCCGCTTCCTCGAACCCTAGGCGCTTCGTATAGTCGTTATAGAAATTTTTATCGCGCGCCCCCATACCGCCGATATAAAGCGCGAGATGGTTTTTGATCAGCATACGACACTCATCTATATCGTCGCCCATGCAGACACGCACGAATGGCGCGATATCAAAATCATCAATGCTCTTTCCGCCACCCGCTGCGGCAAAACCGGCGTTCAAGCTATCTTCGAAAAGATCAAAACGATTCGGGTTCATCCATACGGGGAAAAAACCGTCGGCCGTTTCACCGGCTGCTTTCACCCCAGCAGGGGTGATGGAGGCCGCATAAATCGGAATGTTCGGGTTACCGTGCAGAATACTCTTCAACGGTTTGCCGAGTCCCGTGCTGCCCTCGCCCATAAACGGAATTTGGTAATGCGGCCCTTCGTGCGTTAGCGGCCCTTCCCGTTTCAAGACTTGGCGAATAATGCTGATGTATTCTTTCACTCGCGTGATGGGTTTTCCGTAGGCGTTACCATGCCAACCTTCCACCACTTGCGGTCCAGAAGCGCCAACCCCTAGTAGGAATCGCCCGCCGGATAAATGGTCCAAAGTCATGGCGGTCATCGCCATCATGGCTGGCGTACGCGCCGGGACTTGGCAAATCGCAGTACCTGCTTTTAGCTTGGTTGTTTGGGCGAGGATCCAAGCGACTGGCGTGATCGCATCAGACCCCCACGCCTCCGCAGTCCACACCGAATCAAAACCGAGTTCCTCGGCTTTCAGAATTAAATCCATCTGCATACGGTATTCCGCGCCGGAATACCCAATCATTAAACCTAGTTTCATAGTGATCTCTTCTTCCAAAGCCTATTTATCTTATATCGTCCAGTATCTCGCCGAATGCTTCAATCACTTCCAAGCATTCAGTCCGCGATGGATAGTGTTGCCCCGGATTCACGGGATTACGCGTGCGGATACAAAGTTGATCCGGATTAACCTTCTCTTTCATCTCTCCCATGCGGTCGATCCATTTCTGCTTATTGCCCAAACACAGGAACATGCTTTCAATGCTGGCGAGCTCGTCTTGTGCTTCCGCATCAGGTGACAGGCCTTTGTCCGCATAGAAGCTCCACTCTTTTACCCAGCGATGGCCGTGTTTCTCCCGTAGATCGGGTTCGTTGCCAAGCCATCCTTCAAAGCCAATTGTGATTTCCCAATTTTCTTTGCCGGCCTCGGCGGCACGCTCGCGCATTTGTTTCGCAGCAGGCCCTAACTCATCAACGTTGGGCGGAAACCATAAACACCAGCCCTCATACTGCAAAGCGCGCTCCATGGCTTTCGGGGCAAACGCGCCAATCCAAATAGGTGGACGCGGATCTTGGTAGGGCTTAGGCGACATCTTTACGCCTTCATATTGAAAGAACTCACCGTTGTAATTGAATTCTTCTTCGGTCCACGCGCCAATCATGCATTCCATCACTTCTTCAAAACGTTTTCCGCGCTTTTCGAACGGCACCCCGAAACAGCGGAAGTAGTCTTGGTGATAACCCACGCCAGAACCAAACACGAAGCGACCTCGGCTTAAGTTATCGACCGCCGCCAGCGCTTCGGCCAAATGAATGGGGTGATGAAAAGTGGGTTGCATGACGGTACAAGCGATTTGCACACGTTTAGTCCGCGCCGCCACAGCCATCAACATCGTTTCCGTATTCGGCCACCATGTTTCCGGCCGCTGATGTCGTTCCGGCACCCAGATACCATC
>JBCCFA010000303.1:0-5778 GCA_039029975.1 Pseudomonadota bacterium | reverse complement strand
GCAAACGGAAAGCTACTTGTGAATTTCGCCTCGGCCGTGTTGGGCTCAGACGGTGCCGCTCTTGATGATGCCAGGGGAAAGTTGATCGAATCACTAGGTAATCCGGGTCTAGTCGCTGCGTCTCTGGTGGCCGCCGACTTTAGCATGGTTGATCGGGCGGCCAACGGCATTGGTATATTCGTAGAACCGATGGTTTTTGCGCCAAGCGAAGACTTTAGAAACCAGCTAGGCATCAACCAATTTCTTTCTGCTAAAAATAGCCTTAGCCGCTATTAGCGTGGAAGTTTCATAACGGAATCAATCGCTAATCTATAAAGGCCTCGACGATCGCTCGAGAAAAATTCTTTTCGCGAGCCAAATGCGCAAAAACAGATGCCTCACGAATATTCGCTTGCCCTGCTTCTGCCGTTATCTGAATCGGCGATAATCGCGATGCGATTTTTTTCGGTCTGACATTGGGACTCAGTCGCACTGCTATCGGGAACAACGATTGTTTTTGATTCGTTCGTTGCGAAATAACTATTTCAACCGCCGCCTTGTTGATGGGTTCGACTTCAAAAGAAAAGCATTTATTTCGTTGATTACAGATATGCGCGAAACGAAATGCCCACCCCTCCTCGAACTTTCTTCCGCCCGCAGATCTGGGGAACAATAACGCCCTGTTTTGAGCATAGTAATACACGGCTGAAACAACATTTGGCCGGAATTTTACGTAGTCTAATTATTAGGCCACGTAGTATCGCCCTTCGGCGAAAATCGGTATTGTGTCTCGCGATAGATTGGCCCGATAATTTTTTAGTGGAAGCCGGACCCAACTCAAGATTAATAGGAAATGCAAATGAGCACCAGCCAACTTCACCCAGTACATGATGGCGAAAGACTGGTACAGAACCGTCGAGGTACGCCACCGCAGCTTGCGGATCAACTGCCGCTGTACATTGAAAAGTATATGCCTTTCCAGCATGCGGATTTTTATACGGGTCTACCTTACATTGCGCTGGGTGCGTTAGACGCAGCAGGGAGGCCTTGGGTAAGCTTATTAGTAACGCGCGCTGAAGATGACCCTTCAGTTGGGATAAGACTCTTGGCTGTGAACGAGCTCGGCATCGTTTCTAGAACCACCCAAGACGACCCTTTTGTACGCGCGCTAGCACAAAGCGATTCCTCGGCCTCCGGGAAGCCCGCCCTGTTTGCAGGCGTGGGCGTTGATTTCACCAACCGAAGAAGAAACAAACTTGCTGGAAGCGTTAAAGGTTTTGATGCCAATCAACCGGGTTCCTTTAAGCTCCATTTGCGCTCCGATCAGCATCTGGGAAACTGTCCCAAATACATCACCGTCAGAAATTTGATACCTCATGCAAGAACCCCAACGGTCGCGCTTGACCATTTTGAAGGTTTAGACCAGCCGTTAAATGAGGAATGCAAATCGTTAATAAACAGCGCAAGTACAGTTTTTATTGCAACAAAACACCAACCACTTGTTGAAAGTGAAGACACCGATGAGAGAGATATGGGGGTTAACCATCGTGGCGGAGCACCAGGATTCCTACGTATGTATGAAGAAGCAGTTCCCGGCAAGGACGTTGCCGATACCTATCTAATCCTGCCGGATCATTCGGGCAATCGGTTTTATCAGTCTTTAGGGAATATCGAAAGCGACGGATTAATTGGGATGACAGTGCCAAACTTTGAGAGCGGTGATGTACTGTATGTGACCGGGGAAGCAGAGAATCTATTCGATGAAGAAGCTGAGGCCATTATGCCTCGCGTGAAACTCGTTACCCGTATCCGCGTCACGGGTGCCATGTTGATTAACCAAGCGCTGAGCCTGAAATTAGTTTCCGAAGAACAGTATTCGCCCTACAACCCACCGGTCAGACTGCTGCGCTCAGAATTGTCAAATACATTAGGTGTTACCGATCATGACGCCGCCGGCCTGGACACGGAGGCGAACTTGGTGTCGACAAAAAAACACAGCTCGACCTTAACAACGTTTCGATTTGAGTTGTCCAAGCCAATCACGCCGCCGTTACCCGGCGGGTTCGGTATTTTCGATTTTTCAGATAGCTTTGAGCGCGTTTATAAGCACATGGACGAAGCAAACCCTCAGGCTGTCAACGATGATCACGTTCGAACTTGGACACTGTCCGGCGCCGCGAAATTTGACCCAGCTAAAAAGCAGTTCAAGCAAACGGATCACGTTGAAATCACCGTCAAACGTAAAGAAGGAGGATTAATATCTAACTATCTCCATGGCCGCGACAGCACGTCCTTCGACACCGAAAATACAATGCCGATGTCCGCAGGTTTCCTTGGCAGCGGCGGAGATTTTAGTTGTTTTAATCGCTCGGCGAATAGCGGTCTTTTGACCGTCCACGCTCAGATGTTGTGGGTCGCTGGCGGCGCTGGCATTACGCCGTTTATGTCAATGTTTGACGGCCTCGTTCAGATGAACGAGGAACTCGCAAAAACAGAAGAGCAGCACTCAACAAATATCGTCCTATATTTTGCCGGCCGAGGAGACGATTTGAACATAATTCACCACTTTCTAGATGAAAATAAACTCAGGGGAAGCGGCGCAAGTTTACAGGTCTCATGTTTTCGGAGTCCTAATGCCAGCGACGATCTATCCACACAAGCGAGCGACTCCATGTTGAACATCAAAGAAAGGCGAATCGAAGCATCGGATTTTTCTAGTATTGAAGATCTGCGCGACCGCGAAGTGTTTGTTTGCGGGCCGGTGGCTTTTATGCAACATGTCGGCAGTGCGTTGGAAAGTGCGGCGGGCGAAGATCTGAAGATTCATCAGGAATCATACGCCTTCTAAATTACGTAATGATGCAAAGCCGCCCTACTATGGTGAGGAAAATAGGTCGAAATTGCTTTTGGTCAGCGATTAATTGCTTTCGGAAAATATTGGTAATGTGTCCCCGGATTATTACTAAGGGCGTAATGGATTGCTAGCAAGAAAGTCTTTCGTAATATGCAACGAATACTCGGCATTTTTATATCCGAGTTTTTCTAAATACTCATCCATCTTACCGGTGAAGACATAACTGTAGTGCAGAGGAATAGCATCAGGTTCGTTTTTGTTAACGTACTTGACTAGAGAGCTCGTACAATTGTTTGTCACGGTGTTATACCAACGAGGATCCGCCGCCAAATGTTGCGTTTCTCCGACGAAACTTCGAAATATTGCAGCGTGATAAGGCTTCGGTATGTCTAGTCGATAGCGAGTTAAAGGATAGTCAAGAAATTGCACCCGACGTGTGACCAAATCTTGCTCAGTCGACCAAATGTGCGTAATTTCAAATTGACGTAAGATCCCACCCAGTAGCGAATATTTTTCACCCATTTCTCTTCGGGTTTCAACCGACAAGCCGAGATACCTGCCGCGCCCGTAACTTTCATCGAATTCAAAGACAACGAATGTATGCGCAATTAGCCCCAATCGACCGAGCTGTTGCTCATATATCCACATCGCCTGAATATCACTTGGGTTAAACGACGCATCGAAGTAAGGCTTGGCGACGATTTCCTCATCAGAATATTGCCAATCTCGAATTCGCGTGAGTTTAATCTTCTCTGGCAACGCTGTGTCGACACCGGCCAACACGTTCACATCTTCGTCCCAAGAACGGTCTAATGATGGCGTGCGAGTATAGACAAATAGCAGCAACGCTAAAGCGAAAGTGCATAAAGCCATTATCAGTACTTTTGATCGTTTTCTTCGCATTACGTGGTAATGATTCAATTTACACCGCAAAAATAGGTCGGCCTGACGCGTAAATCAACCACGGGCTTATCCGTGGATTGAGGTCCCACTTAAATTGACACAGAATTAACC
Source organism: Pseudomonadota bacterium (assembly GCA_039029975.1). Taxonomy (GTDB): domain Bacteria; phylum Pseudomonadota; class Gammaproteobacteria; genus JBCCFA01. Next base: position 1,931 of record JBCCFA010000303.1, on the reverse strand, counting down.
GAAATAAAGCCATCAATAATCACTTTAGCATTGATGGCTGTCTTTCTCGGGTTCTTAAATGCGAACGAAACGCCGCAGGAATAGTCCCATTTATCGTGGAACTGATTCGCTTTCGAAAGCCGGAGCTTGAACGAATGCTATATACGCCTATCAGCAAAAATTTGAGACTCAATATTTTCGACGCCCGAGTTCTTTATCATGGGGTTTTTAACTGCCTGATAGTTTTCGCGATGAACGCGAATGCCGCCACTGCTAACAGCGGCGCTATTTCCTGGCACCATTGGAGCGCAGAGCCATTCGAATCCGCCAAAGAACTCAATAAATTAATTATAGTGAACGTGGGTTACGAGGGTTGCACCGCCTGTCGCTACATGGACGAAAACACCTTTCGTGATCCGCGTGTGATTGAGCTCTTGGAAAAGAACTTTGTCTCGATTCAAGTGGACAGCGAAGCACGTCCAGACATCGGTGAGCGCTATTCAGATTGGGCATGGCCGGCGACCGCGTTTTTGCATCCCGACGGTCGGCAGATATTTGCGATCCGTGGTAGCCGAAGAGCCGCAAAGTTCGCGACCATGCTTGAAAATCTGATCGCCAGACAGAAATCGGGGCAACTCCAGGTCGACGGCAGAGCGCCTTACGGTTCGCCAGATGATCCGGTAACGGAGCCATTGGTAGAAATTTTGGCCCAAGTCCGCCGGCAGCTTGATCGCAGTTTCGATGACAAGCGAGGCGGTTGGGGCAGCAACGTTAAGATTTTGGAATATCCGGGCCCAACATTGCAGTTGTTCATGCGCGCGCATTTGTATGCAGACGATCAGGCCCGTTCCCGCGCTTTGCTTACCACCGCTGGATTTACACAGCAAACTGATTCGGTATGGGGTGGATTTTTCTATGCTTCAATCAATTCCTGGACGAACACGATAAAAGAAAAACTTTTAGAAACGCAAGCGGCCGCTCTGCGAATATTTGCCGATGCGTTGCAAATCTCCGGCGAAGATATTTACCGGCAGTCGATAGCTGAAGTCGACCGTTATTTACAATCGCATATGCGTTCACAATCTGGCTTGCTTTTTAGTTCACAGAAAGATCTAAATGCGGATCTTAAAGGCATAGACAGCGATGCTTATTACGAGTTAGATGAGAAATCGCGTCGCGCCATCACCGAGCCGCGAACAGACCGGGCAACCTACACCGACTTGAACGCCCGGGTGGCTAATGCTTACGCGAGAGCGTACCAAGTCACAAAAATTGCCGAATACGAACAAAGAGCCCGAGAGATCATGTCGGTAATTATTGAGCGGCGTCGCCAAGAAGCCGGTTGGTATGTGCAGATCGAAACGGCCACTCAAGATGATTTAGGACAGCGCGCGCATGTTTTAACTACGGCGCCGAGACCATTTCTGCGAACACAGGCCTATACCGGTCTTGCCTTGCTTAGGCTGTATCAAATCACGGACGACGATGCGTGGCTAAACGCCGCCAAAGAGTTAGCTGTGGCGGTGTTGAACCATCTAGAAGATAAAGAACTGGGCGGGTTCTTTGCGACGAATAGCGCGGACAATATCGACAATTATCTGAAACCAAGAAAACCACTCGAGGATAATGCAGCCATCGCCATGTTTTTTCATTGGCTTGGTGTGTTGGAAAAAAATGATGATTATCTAGCAAAAGCAGAGGCAATAATCAGAGCGGTTGCGACCCCGGAAGTAGTGAAACGCGAGGGCCGCATCACGGGCAACTTAGCAATGGCGCTTGAGCTGTTGATTAATGGTTATGTAGAGATGTCGGTTGTGGGTGATAGAGAGGATCCTGCTTCGAAAGCTTTGTTTGAGGCCGCGCATAAAGCCTATGAGCCGCGGAAAGTCGTTCATTTTGAGGCACCCGGTCGTTATCCGAGACGAGAAGACCCGTCGCTATATGTATGCAAT
>JBCCFA010000302.1:0-5862 GCA_039029975.1 Pseudomonadota bacterium | reverse complement strand
GTCAGATTAGCGCATCGTGTGATAACCAGCCTTCTTAGGTTGGGAGCGAAATCTAATAGAGAGTTAATCGTTGTTAGATTTCTACAGTAATGAATTTGCAATTCCAGCAAATTTTCGAGCATGGGCATTTGATCGAGCGAAGATGGGTTGCACCAGTTTAGATCCAACTTTTCTATACTAGCGGGAATTTCAAGTGTCTCATAGGATTTATCTTTCGGTTTGTATCGCCAGATATCGAGTTCGAGTAGTGCATCCAACTCGTCTAAGCCACGGTCATTTTTGACAGGATGCCATACGGCTTTTCGTAATCTCGGGAATTGGGAAAAATCAATAGAATCGCGTTTCTCGTGTACGCCAAAGTACTCCAAGTTGTCTAACGCATATAGACCTGAAATATCCTTCAGATCAATTTCCCAAAACCAAACCTGCTTAAGCAAGGCCAGCTCGTTTAAGAAATCTAGATTATCTTGTCTAAACCCAAAAGCGGGGCATCCGAATGCGCCAAGGATCTTCTTTTTCTGGATGTGACTAACACAGCGGGCAATTTGAGTCGTTTCTATACCTACAGAACGGGTGATGCCTAAATCAGAAGTTTCAAGAAATTTTCCAACTCGCTTAATAGGCATTGATTTATTTGTGCTCTTTTTCTTAGCTTCCAGGATCTGGTCGACTCAGGATTATTTTCTATGTATCAATAAGCCGGAATCAGCTCGTGCATTTATCCTAGGTATCGATTTGCCGAAGTCAATTTTCTCACCGTATATTCAACAAATACCACGGGTTAACAGAGTAGTATGCTCTAACAGCATACAGGCGAGCACATCCAACGCGACGAGATGTTCGATCGCTACCTGCGTGTTGGAAAAAAACTTCAAATTGCTTCTCCAGCCAAATATGTCGCCCAGATTCGTTCTCATTATTGCTTACGGTAAAGGAATCGAAATTTGATTCGATTTTGACTATTTGGGTAAATGCTTCAATTCAAGCTTATTTACTGGGTTAATCCTCTAAGCAGCGACTGAAACAATTAAAACTTCGTCTCGGTACAGAAGAATTGATTACTTTCCTTTAAACACCGGTTCCCGTTTTTCAACGAACGCCTGCATTGCTTCTTTAGAATCTGCTGTCTTACTGACTTCGCCAGTCATCGTTTGCTCAAAACGGTAGCCGTCGCGCAGGTTCATTTCCTCAATTTGGTTTAATGCATGCTTGGCGAGCTTAATTGCAATTGGGCTTTTACTGGCGATTTCCTCAGCAATCTTATTCGCTTCTTTGAGCAACTCTTCTGGTGCCGTCACGACTTCCACAACGCCAAGCCGATAGAGTTCTTCACCATAAACGCGGAGGCCTGTTAGCATCATGCGTCGAAGACGTGAATGGGTAAACAAACGCTGCGCGTGACGGCCGCCGCCTAAAAGGCCAACGTTTATTTCAGGTAGACCTAGGCAGGCCTTCTCTGACGCGATCAGAATGTCGCATGATGCGGCAATAGCGAGGCCACCGCCCAGCGCGGCGCCATTAATTGCCGCGATGACCGGCTTCTGACATTCCATGACGCTGTGATACGCCTCGCGCGCGATACGGCTATTTTGCCAATGGTTACCGGCAGCCGGGACGCGACCCGCCCGTGCTTTTATATCAGCGCCAGCACAAAACACGTTACCTTCACCGGTTAAGATTGCGACCCGGATATCGTCGCGATCTGAAACGGTATCGAACACATACGCCAACTCCTGAAGAAGCTGTAGCGAATGCGCATTCACTGGAGGATTGTCCAAGCTTATCGTAGCGACGCCGTTATCTCGGACGTCGATTCTGATGAGTTCTACTTCCATAGCGGTTACCTTTGCGCGAGATTAAGACCAACTCGCATTTAATGAAATGTGAATTGGTATTTTATAAAGCAATTGCGGAGAAAAAAATGGCGGAAAATTTGTTCAGCGCAGCGGAGCTTGAAACTATGGGCATTCGTACGGTCGAGCGTGTTGAAAATGCCAATGATAACGATGACAAAGAAGCCGCGAAAAAATTAGCAGATCGCATGTACAACGAATTTTTAAGCATGCACGATCTCTATGTTAATTGGATTACTGCTACCTTGAGCGAGGTCGCACGCAAGCACGGGGACGATGAACTTGAAGCCGTCATGAATGTCGGCCTGGCGGCGTGGTGGGGACCTATTTAGGAGCGGTTTCCCGAAGGAAGTGACCAGCTAAAGAAAAAGCTGAAGATGTTTATTGGCGGTTTGCACGGGCATTTGCAGCCATTGGAAATCGTCCAGGACGAAGAAAAGGTCACTATATTTATGAAACCTTGCGGAAGCGGCGGTCGTTTAGTTCAGCACGGTGGTTACGAAGCGCCGCTTAATTTTCACCGCGTGAAAACGTTTTGGCGAGACGCTATCAGAGGCGCCAAAGCTGGATTTAGAAAAGCACTATGCTGATTAAATTCACTTCAGAGATTCGCTTGCGAGAAAACCAGAGCCGCCACCGAGCCCTGGGCCCGGATGAGTCGAAGCGCCGATGTGAGTCAGGTTTTTTATCGGCGTCCTATGATTTCTTACCCCTTTATAGGGCCGCCAGAGCATAAACTGGTCCAAACTACACACTCCGCAATATGGGTCGCCTCCCACCAAATTGATATTTAATTTTTCAATATCAGTCGGTGACAGCGCTTTTACGTCCAATAATGCGTTACGGAGATTGGGCGCCAATTTCTCTAATCGCTGTAATATACGCTGCACATACGCATCGCGAATATTAGGAGTCCAGACACCGTCCGAGCCAATTGTTATTTCGCCCGCAGCGTCGCCTTTAATTTTACGGGGCAACTCTTGAAGCTGAATCCACAGGATGTGTTTACCATTGGGTGCGCGCATGGGATCCAGCGCTGTAGGCTGCGCAGCGACAATCGTCGCTGTGCCGGGCAACATGCCACAGTCGGCTTCATTGACGGCCCGTGATACCCCGTCGAGGCCCGGGGTAATGTGCAACATGGCAACTTTTTGCAAGATTGGATCCGGCCATGCCAAGGGTTCTTTGAGTGCAAGGTGGATTTGCATATCGCCCCGCCCGTAACGGTAATTCCTGATTTGCTCAATGATTCCGGAATCTAACGAGGCATTTCTCAGAAGATGGAGGTATAGCTGCGTTGGTGCAACGTTACAAATGATGCCCTTTCTTCCGATATACCTCAGCCCACTACTCGCCACCGCGCTTTGCGCAACATTGTTCGCCACCTCGATCTCATCAATATGCGTACCTTTAAAAATCTCGCCGCCATGACTAGTGATTATTGCTTCAAAGGCCGCAACAAAATGACTGCTACCGCCTTGTACTATTGGCATACCAAGCTGCTCGAGAGAAAATGCCATGACGCGTCCCATTAAACCGGACATCGAAGCGTCTGGCCCAAGGCCAGCATGAAGAACCCACGGTGCAAACAGTGCTCGCACCAGTTCCGAATTAAAATCCCCTTCAAGCCAGGTACGACAATTACCAATCGCGCTACCGAAATAATCTGTTAATCCCCCAATACCGCGTGAAACGAAGGTTTTACCCAAAACCTTTAGTGTGGGGAAACTCCACACAGCACCGCCCAAAAGTGAAAATGTTAGCTCGGCATCTTTCTCGACGGACGCAAGTGCCCTTGCGTATGCATCGCCATCTCCGGCGGCAACCGAATTGAATCGCTCGATATTTGCTTGACGATTCGTTTCTAAAACCAAGGATCGTCCGTCATCCAAAATAACCCCAGTTGGATACGGGGTATTACAATACTTCAATCCGGCATTTGATAGCTCATTGTTAAGTTCCGAATAAGTTGGAGACGAGACAAAGAGTGGATGAAATCCCGACAAGGTGTCGTGCTTAAATCCAGGCAAGGTGAGTTCATCGGTGCGGATACATCCGCCTAAACGATCATTGCGTTCGATAACCGCCACTTTGTGCCCAGCGATCGCTAAACGCGCCGCGCAAACGAGGGAATTTATGCCACTACCGACGATAACGAAATCAAACGTTTGGGACGTATTCGACATGAGCTATTCTCGTTTGTAATTTTCTTTATACAAAGTCGTGACTGTGGGCGCGATTTATACAACTTACCCTACTTTCCTGATTAAGATCTATCTTCGTAGGATTAAATGGTGTTATTCGATCGTTTAAAACCGGTAGATAAAAAGCTCCAGCTTTAAAGGGTACTTTTCGCCATAAACACACTAAGGCTGACTTAGCCGGCCTAGCACATTGGACGGTAAATATTAGAAGCCTGTCTTCGCGGTGATTAGCGCCGGAAAATTATTGCTTGGTATGTGCTTCCGCCTATACGTGTCCGATGCGCGGCGTGGAATCGTCTATTGCAATATCGCTATCCTTGATAATTCCAATGGGTGCGCCAGAGTGAAGCAGGCAGACGAATCGCTGTGCCCGCCTAGTCGATTTTGTGACTGAAGCAAAAACAGACAGTAGTGAAATTAATGGAAATGGATATCCAGCGCACGCCATTCGTCGACGTTGAGCTGGCGGACGAGCCGACACGTTACTGCAAGGTTTTAGGCCGACAGAAGTCGGCCTGATATTTATTACTTGTTATTTACACACAACAGGTGAATCGTTGCTCCACGCTAAATCGTCATCTTGAACTTCTAGTTTAATTTGCGACCATTTGAGCGAGACCTCGTCGGCCTCGCCGTGCACCCCAAGCTTGTAGTTGTTCAGATTCAATTCCGAACCCGAACGAGTGAGCAATTGGGTCACCGCATTTGCGGCTTCATAGGGTTCGAGCATGCGAGACTGCCAACGACCAAACACTTTCGGATTTTCGGCGTATTCCTCTGTCATACCGGTGCGTATGAACGGCAGCATGATGCTAGCAGCCGACACCATGTCTGAAGACTTCCCTAGGTTAACCTTAAGCACTTCAGGCAGTTTTAGCACTGCCCAGTTTGCGACACAGTAACCTGGTACAGCCACGCCAGGTTCAACAGCTTGCATAGAAGAAATATAGATGAGCTGTAAAGGATTTTTGTGATACACCGCTTCACCCGCCCATAGGTGCGTCATGGCAACAAAACCATCTATTTTCGTGTTCAGCACCAAACTACTTTCAGCAAGGTTGTTGATAAAATCTCGTCGCACCCGGGCTCGCCGTTCGCCGCGACTTTCGCCTTCTACCTCCGGTAGTGCGCGCCCGAAGCGATATCCTTTTTCAGTTAAGCCCGAATTACAAATGATCAAATCTGGACCTTTGCCGCCCATTTGCTCAATGACATAACTACGGGATGCCCACAAATCCCTGGTGTTGGTGACATCGGCTTGGAGCGCAAAAGCTTTCGTGCCAGCAGCTTCAATTGCTTCCACCAGATCAAACCCGTCTCGGTAGCTGCTGTGGAAGTGCACACCGACAGATTCTGCGCCATTAGCGGCCGCTGCTAATGCTAACCCTTGGCCAATTCCGCCATCTTTACCGGAACCGGTAATCAGGACGCGTTTACCTTTAAATGCTGAATTTAGGGAGTTATCGAACTTAAATTGATTGATGTCTGCAGAAAATGCCACGCGCTTGCTCCGTCAGAAAGGGGAATAGACAACTTGCCATTATCACATTGATCATATTTTGCTGCAATGCAATATTAAGCGTTTTCCGATGGTCATCGGACGATGCTACAAGCGCAGTTAACGCGTATCGGTACTAAATGTTTTTTGCCAGCTTTTGTGCTTGTTTAACCCACTCATCGCGATAGATTCTGCCATACAATAGGCAACATCTCCATTGAAGCTCCGTGAACATTGCCCTTTGACAAAGCTGCTGAGAGTTTGGCATGTTTGACCCTCTGCCCTTCGGAAGACTCAGATCCACCTG
>JBCCFA010000301.1:0-5863 GCA_039029975.1 Pseudomonadota bacterium | reverse complement strand
GCCTGATCAACGCCGAGGCGCAATAACCTGTACCGGCACCTAAATCAATAACTCGTCGCGGTTTAATCGTGAATAGATCCAGATTGTCTAATAAGTTATCTGCCACCTGCCGCTGTAAAACGGCGTAGTTATCATAGCCTGGCGCTGCTTGGTCAAAGGCACGTTGAACGGCGCTAAGTTCGAACGCTTGGGGCAAATCAGGATCGGTCATTTTCTAAGAATTGCCCAATGGTTGTGACGAGAAGCTCAATATCGTCTGCGCGATGGTCACACGATAAACAAACACGTAATCTAGAAGTCCCGCGTGGTACTGTCGGAGGCCGGACAGCGCGCACATAAAACCCTTTGTCGCGTAGATAGGCGCTTGCGGCGATAGCCCGCTCTTCGCTACCCATTAGGAGCGGTTGAATCGCGCTGGTAGAGCCGGTTTCGGCCAGGTTCGCTTCGCGACAAAGTTGCTTGAACAAAGCCACTTTACTATCAAGCTCTTCAACAAGATTTGTAGAACGGAGTAGCTGCAACGCCGCGCGGCTAGAAGCCATGTTAGCGGCTGGCAAGGCTGTATCGTAAATGAAAGTACGGCTTTTTTGAACGAGATATTCGATCAGATCTTTCTCTCCCAGCACCGCGGCGCCGTGTGTACCGAGCGCTTTGCCGAACGTCACGATAAGAATTGGTACCTGTTGCATGGTCAAACCGTAATGCGCGCCGGTACCACGGCCATTGGCGAGTACACCAAAACCGTGGGCATCGTCGACGATTAAGGTTGCCTTTGTTTGCTGGGCTCGCAAGCTTATCTCTGGTAACGGCGCGATATCGCCATCCATGCTGAATACGCCATCGGTAACCACCCATTGTTGTCGGTCTTCGTATCGCCGAAGGTTTGCCGCAAGCGCCGCCACATCAAGGTGTCGATAGCGTTTACTGGTTGCTTGGCTTAGTTTCACGCCATCGATCAAGGAGGCATGATTGAGCTTGTCGTGGTGCACCACGTCCTGTCGTGATAGCAAACCGCTGAGAATACCGAGGTTAGCTAAATACCCGGAAGAATAAATTAACGCGGCTTCGTAACCTAAATATTCTGTGAGTTCTTGTTCGAAGAGTTGATGTTGTTCGGAACGACCCGAAAGTAATTGCGCGGCACCAGAACCGACACCGTAGCTGGCAATAGCATCGCGAGCTGCCGCCTTCAATTCGGGGTGATTACATAGGCCAAGATAATCGTTACTGCAAAAATTGATTAAACGTTTACCGTTTATTTCGATCTCGCGACCTTGCGGTCCGCGGACAGTTTCCAACTCTCGGAGTTGATTGGCGCGGCGTTGCTGATCAAGCGCTGCACGCAAACGCGAGGATAATGGCGACGTCACGCAATAGACTATTCGGCGGGCGAGATGCCGAGCTTCGCGAACAGCGTTCGGTCGGCGTCTGCGACTGGATTAGATGTGGTAAGCAATTCATCGCCGTAAAAGATGGAATTCGCGCCGGCGAAGAAACACATAGCTTGTGCTTCATCACTCATACTTTCGCGGCCAGCGGATAAACGCACGTAAGATGTTGGCATCGTAATTCTGGTAGTGGCGATCATTCTCACCATATCGAGCGGATCTAATGCATCAACGTCTGACAAAGCAGTGCCTTCGACCTGAACTAACAAGTTTATTGGCACGCTTTCTGGGTGCTTTGGTAGGTTAGCCAAGGATTGGATTAATCCAGCGCGATCTTGTTCGCCTTCCCCCATGCCGATGATGCCGCCACAACACACATTGATTCCGGCGTCGCGAACCACGGAGAGCGTGTCCAGCCGATCCTGATAAGTTCGGGTGGTAATGATTTCTTCGTAGAACTCTTCGGAGGTATCCAAATTATGGTTGTAATAATCTAATCCGGCGTCGCGCAAACGGTTGGCTTGGCCGCTGTTTAGCATGCCAAGTGTTACGCAGCTTTCCATACCAAGATTTTTAATTTCTTTGATTAGTTCGGCGACCTTCGCAATGTCTCGATCTTTCGGTGATCGCCAAGCGGCACCCATACAGAATCGGGTAGCGCCGTTGTCTTTGGCTTTCTGGGCCGCCGTTCTAACCGTTTCTGGGTCAAGTAATTTAGACGCTTTCAGACCAGTATCGAATTTCGAGCTTTGCGGACAGTAGGCACAGTCTTCCGGACAGCCACCCGATTTAATGTTAAGCAAGGTACTGAGTTGCACGACGTTGGCTTGAAAATGCCGGCGGTGGGCGGTGTGGGCCTGAAACAGCAGGTCATTTAATGGCATTTCGAGGAGCGCTAAAATTTCCTCGCGTCGCCAATTATGCCGGGTTAAAGTCGCGTTTTCTGGATGCAGCGGTGCTGGGGAAGCCATAGTGTCCTGTATAAGTTTTAAGCGAGCCAGAGCTCGCCGTGAAAAGGTAACAAGGAGGTTGCCAGTGTTTCTAAATTTACTTTCATCGTCAAGAAAATGGGCGGCCGCTAAATTAGACAACTGCCTAAGAATTGACCGGTGTGCACTATGTTTAGTTGAAACTCGGGGTTTCAGCCTATGCGATGCTTGCCTATCAGACCTACCGCTTTGGGACTCAAGTACGGGGCTTGAGTTGCAGGACCTAGATCGCATTTTTGTGGGCTATCGATACGAATATCCGATCGATCGCTTAGTTCGAATCACTAAGTATCCCGGTAATATTTCGCTCGCGAATACTCTCGGCAAGCTCGCAAGGGAAGTCTGTGAACTTGAAGATTTAGTCTGGGGTGAGAAAAGCACCTTTTATCCGACCCCCATTAGCCGCTGGCGTCGTTTTCGTCGGGGCTTTAACCAATCGGCAGTAATAACGAGCGTCTTAAACACTGCATATAAAAGGCCTGTAGACGAAGTGAGTATTTACAAACGCTCGTTCCTACCCGATCAATCCTCACTGGATAAAGACAATCGCCGTGCTAACGCGCTTGGAATTTTTGGTTTCCACCCGAACTTTAAAGCCGCCGAGCACGCCATTATTGTCGATGATGTGATAACCACCGGCGCGACTTTGAGTACCATAGCGAGTGGTTTAAGGAAGCATGGCTCAAGGCGCGTTGATGCCGTCACCTTTGCAGCAGTGCCTTAGGCAATTAGGACAAGCCTCGCTTCGGTTTTAGGTATCTAGATTAGAAACAGAAAGGGCGTTTTGTTCAATGAAAACCCGTCTTGGCTCTACTTGATCACCCATTAGTGTTGAGAATATGGTATCCGCAGCGACAGCGTCCTCTATTTGAACCTGCATCAAATTACGGGTTTCCGCTTTCATAGTGGTGTCGCACAACTGGTCAGGGTTCATCTCACCTAATCCTTTATAGCGTTGCACGTTAATTGATTTCCGCGTCTGGGATAGTAAAACGTCGAAGAGTTGTCGCAGTGAATCAAATTCCTGTTCTTTTTCTCCACTGACTAAGGAAACCTGGGCGCCGGCATCAAAAATCTGTCCCATTGTCGCTAACTTTCGGTATTCGCTCGACGCAAAAAATTCCCGGCCGAATCGATAATCTGCTTGCCGCCCATGAACATTAATGGAGAAGATAATATCCCAGCTATCGGCACTTTTTTCCTCAATCTCGGTTGCTATCTGGACCGAGTCATCACCGGCCCCTAGAATAGTTTCCAGGAATTTTTCAAGCCATTGATTTAAAACAGTTTTTTCCTCTTCTCCTGTACTTAAATCAAGCGGTGCTATACGCCGCATGGTGTTCAGCAGCAACGGGTCATAGCGAGTTGCCAGTTTATTCGAGATTAATTGCAAGCTGAGGTACTGATCACTGAGTTCTTTGGTTTGTTCAACGCTGAATGCCTCTCCATCTTTAGTGATTTGAATACCGTCTGTCGCCAGTTCCAGCACGTATTTATCAAGCTCCGAATCGTCCTTCAGGTAGCGTTCGTTTTTCCCGCGCTTCACTTTGTATAAAGGCGGTTGCGCAATATAAATATGTCCTCTTTCAATCAGTTCAGGCATCTGCCGGTAGAAGAACGTTAATAGCAGTGTCCTAATGTGGGAGCCGTCTACATCAGCATCTGTCATGATGATAATACGGTGGTAGCGAAGCTTTTCGGGGTCGTATTCGTCCGACCCAATACCGCAGCCTAAAGCCGTAATCAAAGTACCAACTTCCGCTGAGGACAGCATCTTGTCGAACCGTGCTTTCTCAACATTCAAAATTTTACCCTTCAGTGGCAAAATAGCTTGGTATTTTCGATCTCGCCCTTGTTTCGCCGAGCCTCCCGCAGAATCACCCTCCACGATGAATAATTCGGATTTCGCGGGATCACGCTCTTGGCAATCTGCTAACTTACCGGGCAAACCAGCCACATCAAGGGCGGTCTTTCGCCGGGTAAGCTCGCGTGCCTTACGCGCCGCTTCACGGGCTCTGGCCGCTTCGACGATTTTGGCCATAATGCTTTTCGCCACTGCTGGCTGCTCTAGCAAGAAACTATTTAGATGTTCCGTCACAACAGATTCAACGGCACCCTTCACTTCGCTGGAGACAAGTTTTTCCTTCGTTTGCGACGAAAACTTTGGGTCTGGTACTTTGACCGAGAGCACGGCGGTCAATCCTTCACGAACGTCTTCACCGGCGATAGCCACTTTTTGCTTTGCAGCAATTCCTTCTTTGTCGATGTAGGTATTTAACGTTCTCGTTAACGCGCCACGAAAACCCGCCAGGTGGGTACCGCCATCCCGTTGAGGTATGTTATTGGTGTAGCAGAAGATATTTTCTTGATATGAGTCATTCCACTGCAGAGCCACTTCCACCTGTAAATCTTCGTGACTCGCCAGCATATGAATCACATTGTCGTGTAACGAGTTCTTGGTTCGATTCAGGTGACTCACAAATGCCGCTATACCGCCTTCATAGATGAAACGATCGGTTTTACCGGTTCGTTCGTCGGCGAGAGTAATCTCTAGGCCGGAATTTAAAAACGATAGCTCCCGTAAGCGATTCGCGAGAATGTCATAGTGAAACTCGATATTTTTAAAAACTTTTTCACTCGGTTTGAAAGTGACTTGGGTGCCCGTTTGCTCTGCCTCTGAGACCCTCACTAGTTCGCTGGCCGGATTTCCATCAGCGTAATGTTGCTGCCACAAACCGCCTTCTCGATAAATGGTTAAGGTAAGTTTTTCAGACAAGGCGTTTACTACGGATACCCCTACCCCGTGTAAACCGCCAGAGACTTTATAAGAATCGTCGTCAAACTTACCACCCGCGTGCAACGTGGTCATGATAACTTCGGCGGCAGACATATTCTCTGTCTCGTGGTAGTCCACTGGAATACCACGCCCATCATCTAGAACGGAAATCGACTCGTCAGCGTGGATGGTCACGTCAACTTTTGTGCAGTGTCCCGCAAGTGCTTCATCCACACTATTGTCGACAACCTCAAACACCATGTGATGAAGCCCTGTCCCATCATCCGTATCACCAATATACATGCCCGGTCGCTTACGAACCGCATCCAGCCCCTTGAGGACCTTGATATTGGAAGAGTTATATTCCTGTTCGCTATTTGACGATTCGTCTGACATTTATGGCTCCATAAACTATCGAAATGCCGGTTTAGGACCTGGAAATCTTGCCTTGTTCCACGTGGAACAAATGTTGAGGTAAATCCTGCAGACCAGCTAACATATTATATTCGATCGCGGTGAAGAACGCTTGTGTTTTTATGCTGGTAAGTAATTGAATTGCAGCTAATTTTGATGATTGATCTAGCTCTGAAGCCAAATCGTCTATTAAGAGAATCGGCGGTTTTTCGGAGGTTACGCCGATAAGCTTTGCTATCGCCGCAACAATAACTGCTACTGCTAATTTGGTCTGGCCACGGGATAGGCAGGATTTC
>JBCCFA010000300.1:0-5865 GCA_039029975.1 Pseudomonadota bacterium | reverse complement strand
GGCGTTGCTGGACCGCTCGCGACGCTTGCGACAACACGATTTACGTTCCACAATCTTGCTAAACCACAACCGCGCACATCAGGCGCCGGAGCACTTCATGATTTTTGATGAGTACAGTAATTACGACGGTCTCGGTTTAGCAGATTTGGTTAAACGCGGCGAAGTATCTCCGGAAGATTTAGTTGAGAGTGCGGTGTCGGCAATCGAAAGATTAAACCCAGACGTTAATAGCGTGCCGCAAGTTTTACATGACGAAGCGAAAGCAAGCATCAAAAATGGCGTGCCAAAAGGTCCGTTTAGCGGCGTGCCATTTTTGGTCAAAGAGTTCGGCATGCATTTCAAAGGCATGAAAACCACAGCCGGTTCACGTCTAGCGGCGGGTATCCAGTTCGATGATGACACCGAACTCATGACGCGGTGTAAAACCGCCGGATTCGTTACAGTTGGCACCAGCACCACGCCGGAAATGGCGTTCAATGTAAATTCTGAAGCCAAAGTTTATGGCTCGACGCGCAATCCGTGGAATCTAGAACATTCGGTCGGTGGCTCTTCGGGCGGAGCTGGCGCGAGTGTCGCCTGCGGGATGGTGCCAATCGCACATGCCAACGATGGCGGCGGCTCAATCAGAATTCCGGCCGCCTGCAATGGCGTTGTTGGCATGAAACCGAGTCGCGGCCGCGTGCCGACTGGGCCGGATTCAGGAATTTTCTTATGGGGACTCGCCGGCGAATTCGCGGTTACACGGAGCGTGCGTGATTCTGCCGCGCTTCTAGACGCCGTATCGGCGCCCGATCATGGCTATTTTTATACCGCCTTACCGCCGAAGCGCAGCTTCTTAACTGCAGCGATGAGTCCACCACAAACGCTTCGCATCGGTGTCATCGACAAACTCCCTGGTTCGGGGAAGATTGCGCGAGAACACCGCGCACGGTTAAACGATACCCGAGTATTACTCGAAGACCTGGGTCACATAACGGAATCAGTTAGCTTAAATTACGATGCAGAAAGCTTTAACGACTCTTCGATAAAACTTTGGGCGACGACGCTCGGCTATTACATGGAGGCATTTTCTCGAATCACGAAACGAAAAATTTCCGCAAAGACTGTTGAAGCAGTGACTTTAAAAGTCTACCGCCATGCGAAGAAAATTAAAGCAATTGAGATGGAAGCCGCGATGGCGACACAGAACAAAGTCTCTCGACATGTCGGTGAGGTGATGAAAGATTACGATGTATTGCTCACCCCGGGTCTGGCTCGAGACGTCGCTAAATTGGGGGAGTTTAATCAAGACGCCCGCAATGTAGACGCGCCGGGCTGGTGGCACCAAATGATGTACGACTACTCCCCATTTACAGCATTATTTAATACAACAGGACAACCTGCTGTCATGTTGCCACTTTGGCAGTCGAAAGCCGGTTTGCCGCTGGCAATGCAATTCGTTGGCCGTTTGGCCGACGAAGAAACACTCTACAGCCTTGCAGGCCAACTTGAACAAGCGAAACCTTGGGCGGGCCGTCGACCAACGCATTATGCATAGTCATTGGTCCCCTAGTTCCAATCCCTAATTTCAAAATCCAAATACGAAGTGACTCAATCATGAAACCAGCGCATCAACATTGTTCGGGAGTAGTTATTTTAGTCTTCTCATTATTTTCACTGAACGTCGCTAATTTGTTCGCAGCAGACCCAAGCAATGCAGTCGCCAACGAATGGCCCAGTTTTGGTCGCGACCATAGCAATCAGCGTTTTTCGCCTTTGGCAGCAATTAATGCCGATAACGTACAAAAATTGGTACCAAAATGGATTTACCAAACCGGCAAAAAAGGTTCGTTTCAAACCCAACCGCTGGTCATCGGCGAAGTGATGTACATCACGGTACCTGGCAACGATGTTGTTGCCCTAAACGCTGTCACCGGCAAAGAAATTTGGCGTTATCGACACAAATATCGCAAGCAAAAAAATAAAGGAGGCCCCGCCAACCGAGGTGCCGCGGTGGCTCAGGGTAAAGTGTTTGAAGCCACCAACGACGGTCGTCTGATTGCGCTAGATCAGGCGAGTGGCAAATTGTTGTGGGACAAAGTTATCGTTACTGCGACGGACGAAGAATTACGTGATCTAAGTGAAGCGCAACAAGAAACCTTGAAACGCAACATTAATCAACTGCCCGCGAAAATGGCGCCAGTGGTGGTCGGTGACCTGGTTATCGTTGGTGTTACCTCAGCGGGCTACGGTATTTTTTACAACTTTGATACGGGTCTTGAAGATAAACCGAAAGACGCCGATGAATTTCTCGGGCAACGGGGCTTTGTAGGGGCGTACGACATTAATACTGGGTCTGAAAAATGGCGTTGGTATACCACCAAGTCTGGTGATTGGGAGGGCGTATTCTCGCAAAAAACCTTAGAAGGCGAATCACTCGGCCGCGACATCGCGCGAGAAAAGGCGCTCGCCGATACACATCGCGATAGCTGGAAAATCGGCGGTAGCTCGACATGGATGACCCCGTCCTACGATCCGGCACTTGGACTGATTTTTGTCGGGACCGGCAATGCTTCACCGAACGACGTTTTCACCGCACGCCCCGGCGACAACCTATATGCCAATTCGCTCGTCGCAATTGATGCGCAGACGGGCAACACGCGATGGCATTATCAGCAGGTACCGCACGACTTGTGGGGTTACGATGTTGCGAGCACAGCCGTGCTGTTTGATTATCAAGTAGACGAACAGAAAATTCCTACCGTAGCGGTCGCAGGAAAGACCGGATGGGTTTACGTTCATGATCGTCGAAATGGCGATTTGTTATTTAAATCAGAACCGGTCGTTCCGCATTCAAATTTGTTTCATGCACCAACAGAAGAAGGGGTCTTAGCGTCACCCGGTTCTTTCGGCGGCGTATCGTGGTCGCCAACGTCTTTTGACCAATCAAAAGGTTTGTTTTTTGTTTCTGCCATTCATAAACCCAGTCGTTATTTTTTACGCTACGCCGATTACAAAGGCCAGCGTACACCCTATATAGAATATGGCGCAGCGAACGATCAAGAAAACTGGGGCACGCTGTCGGCGTTAGATTTCTCAAAGCGCGGGAGAATCAAATGGCAAGTGAAGACAGAATTACCCTTAATCGGCGGCGTGCTCGCCACAGCCGGTAATTTAGTATTCCTGGGCGGCGGCGACGGTTATTTTAATGCCCATCACGCCGATACCGGCGAGCATTTATGGCGATTCAATTGTGGCGCCGGGGTTAACGCGCCACCGGTGAGTTACCAAATCGGTAACCGGCAATTTGTTGCTGTTGCCGCGGGCGGTCATTTTCTAATGGGATATCCAGGTGGCGACGCGTTAATTACGTTTGGCCTTGCTGAGTGAAAGTTAGTTTGACATAGTAGTGGCAACAACCTTACTTAGAAGGAGTCGTCCGACATGACGCTGGAAAGCAAATTAAGCAAGATTCGCGACTACGCCAAGGAAAAATTTCCGCCAGAAAATCGCGAATATATGGCTGGCGAAGTAAGCAAACTACGCGAGTCTGGCATTCTCAATAGCATGGTAAAGGTTGGCGACAAACTCCCGCCATTCTCACTCAAGAACGAGCGTGACGAAGTTGTTACTTCTGAGGCACTTTTAGCCAACGGTGGTGTCGTGTTAACGGTGTTTCGCGGCCATTGGTGACCCTACTGTGTTGCAGAGCTGTATGCTTTGCAGGAAATCACCGCACAGTTGAAAGATCTTGGTTTGCAGATTTTCGCGGTAACCCCACAGCTAACCTCGCATAGTGCCGAGATGGTTGCCCAACAAGAGCTCGACTTTTCTATTTTGAGCGACCCTGGTAACGCTTACGCGGCTGAGCTTGGATTGAAACACAACGTAGAAGGCCGCTTAAAAGAAATCTATCAAGGTTTTGGCATTCAATTGGATCAATCTAACGGTGAGCCGAGCTGGACCTTACCAATGCCGGCGCGAATCATCGTCGATCAATCTGGAATTGTAAGATCAGTCGACGCAGATCCGGATTACACCAGACGACCCGAACCAGCGAAAACTTTAGAAGACGCAAAAGCGCTCGTCAGCTAAAAAGCGAGCAGTAATGGCCTTAGTACGGCGTGCAATTCGCGCGTCGGCCAGTCTTTACAAACCGTCGACGGTTTTATCGTCGACGGTTTTTTTAATCGGCCACCATCACACCAACTGAGAGAACCCGACGATAGCGCACAAATATTTTGCTCTGGCCCTACTGACAGGGGTTATTCTCGGCACCGCAGTAACGGTCTCCCGATTTGCTTATCTTGCCGATGCGAGTGGCATTATGGTCACGCTATTCCGCGGCCTTTTCATGGTCGTTTTTCTCGGCATCGGCTTAAAGATAACAGGACACCGTTGGCCGCTGCCTAAAAAACTTGTTCCCTTGGCCATCGTCAACGGCGCGCTGATGGCGATTATGACGTTCGGCAATATTGGTGCGGTTGAATTCATACCAATCGGCCTAGCGGCTCTCCTGTTTTTTACCTTCCCTGTCATGATCGCCTTATTAGTGATGGTGTTTCGCATTGAACAAGTTAGACCGGTCAAGCTGCTGGCGGTTGGCATCGCGTTTTTCGGGCTGAGTCTGGTGCTGGGCGTGTCGATTGATCACGTGGACTGGCGCGGTCCGGTTCTATCTTTAAGTGCAGCGGCGGCTTGCGCAGTTAACGCTGTTCTATTTGCTCGATACTTCAAAAACGTTAATGTTTTTATTACAACATTTCATTTCAGCGTTTACGCACTGCTGACCTTGGCATTAATCGCACTCTTTATGACCTATACCCCTTACGGCGCAACGCGCTTGCCGTTAACGCTAAGTGGGTGGTTGGGTGCGCTCGGTGTGGGCGTGTTGCAAGGCATCGGGACACCGATGTACCTGTATGTGATTTTAAAAATCGGTGCACTAAAAACGGGGGTGGTTACCAATATCCAACCGCTGGTTTCGATTGGCCAAGCGTGGGCAATTTTTGGCGAAGTGCTGAGCCTTTTTCAAGCGCTCGGCGGGTGCTTGGTGCTCGCCGCAGTTGCCATCATGCAATGGGCGGATCTTAAAGAGCAATCAGCGGACGATAACGCTTAAACCTTAACGCCAGTCACCCTAGTGGTTGCCTGATTGAACCGCGCGCGTTGCTCTTCCGATCCGCGCAAAATTTCATTAATGGCATCTTCGGCGATTTCAGCATCGCTATCTAAGCTTGCCATTTCGATAATCCGTTTGGACTCTGCCACCGCCCGTGGAGCATTTGCACTAATCTCTTGGGCCATTTCCACCGCGGCCCCTAGAACTTTATCGCTAGGATGCAGATAACTCACCAAGCCGTTCGCTAAAGCTTCATCCGCGGTGATTTTGCGCGCCGTAAAAATCCATTCCTTAGCCTTCGAAGCGCCGACCAATCGCGGCAGCCAAGCCGCACCAACCACCAAACCGTACTCAGCGCCAGGAAAACGGTAGGTTGATTGCGTATCGGCTATGCGTAAATCGCAGGCGAGCGCTAACAAGGCGCCGCCGCCGTAGCAAATGCCAGTGATGGCGGCAATCACCGGTAATTCACAGGCCGCTACCCGCTCAAAGGCGATTGCCGCAGAGCTCGATTTCACCTCACCCGCCGCCGCCACAACCCCACTTTGCTCCAACATATCCTGGCCGGCACAAAATGCTTTCCCGCCATCACCGGTGATGACAACAACATGGGTATTCTCGTCTGCTTCGGCCTGATCAATTGCTGCGGTAATCGCAGTTGCCATGTCAAAGTTGAGGGCGTTATGCCGGTCCGGCCGATTTAGGTGGATCAACTTTATTTGTTCTTGCTGCGTTACACGGACTACCGGTTCGGTATCGCTCAT
>JBCCFA010000299.1:0-5913 GCA_039029975.1 Pseudomonadota bacterium | reverse complement strand
TTTTTCCCCAGCGATGAATTTGCCGGGCAAAGTAATCGGTCGGTTTGCCAAAACCATCTAAGCCTAGCGCTTTGTAATCAAGCTGTTGAAATTTCGCCAGCGTTTGAATTTTTTGGTCATAAATTTCGCTGCGCGTTTCTTTGCTCAGCCCCGGTAATTGCATTTCCCAAAAAACGCGGCCCTCAACCATTTCCATGACATAAAAAATTGTCCCAATGACCGATTCATCCTCGCATAGCGCATAGGGTTCCGGCACAGGAAAGTCGGCCCCATGAAGTGCACTGATCATTCGGAATTCGCGATCCACGGCATGCGCAGAGGGAAGGAGTTCACCGGGGGGCTTTCGGCGGAGCACGTAATTGCGATTTGGGGTGACGATTTGGTAGGTCGGATTCGATTGGCCGCCTTTAAATCGACGAATGTCAGTTGGCATTTGAAAATCGGGAATTACATCGCGAAGGTATTCACTCAAAGATTTTTCATCTAACTTCAGATGTTTTTCAACTTCTTTCGTGCCCGAAAATTGTTCTTGTCTACTGCTGGTCATGTTTACGGTCTAGTTAAAATTAGTTGATTAAGATTGACTGGCGACGATTTTTTCGTCGTGCAAGCGGCCGATTTCTGCGCTGCTTTTGCCTAACACGTCGGCCAAAATCTGTTCAGTGTGCTGACCTAGCCGTGGCGCAGCGACTGGTTTTTCTCGCGTTACGGCCGAAAAATGCATTGGTTGCCCGGGCACTAAATATTCACCAATGTTGGGCTGTTCTATCGTCGAAAAGATTGGGTTATCTTCGCTCACATCAATGTCCTTATCGATAAGCTCAGTAACGGTCTGATATTTGCCCCAACAAACGCGATGTTCATTGAAAGTGGCTGCCACTTCGGTGTAAGCACGTTCAGCAATCCAAGCGCCAACCACGTCGGCGATATCATCGCGCGCGGTAAAGCGATTACCTTCTTTATTAAGATCGAGCCCGAGTGTCGCGGATAAGTTCTCCATCGCATCTTTCAAACCTGTGGCGTTCAGCAGGCCACGCCATTGATTGCCGCTGAGCGCGATAACCATCAATCGCATACCATCACTCGTTTTAAAATCACGGCCAAACGCGCCATAAAGATCGTTACCGTAGCGAGGGCGTTCGTTGCCATTGATCATGCGGTCACCAATGAAGCCAAGATGACCCATTGTGGCCAACGCTGTATCGGCCAAAGTCATTTCAATTTTTTGGCCTTCGCCGGTTAACATTCGATGTCTATCGGCGGCTAGCAAACTGAGCGCCGCTTGGTAGGCGGCGATGTTGTCCCAGGCGGGTAAGACATGATTGATAGGGCGGTCATCGTCGGCATGACCGGTCATGCTGGGATAGCCGACTTTTGCATTAATGGTGTAATCGAGGGCAGTGCCGCCATGTCTATCGCCAACAATGGTTAGCTGAATTAAATCTGGCCGGTGGACGCGCAATGATTCGTAAGACATCCAACCTTTGGCCGGCAGATTGGTGGAAAAGATACCGCCTGCCACCGGGGATTCATCCCCACCTGAAATGATCAGCTCGGTAATCAGTTGTTGGCCTTCGGGCGACTTTAGATCGACGGCGAAAGATTTTTTTCCTTTGTTGAGGTCGGCCCAGTAAATGCTCTCATTGTCTTTTGTCACCGGCCAGCGCTTGTAGTCAATGCCGCCCGTGATATGGTCAAAGCGAATGACTTCGGCGCCAAGTTGCGCCAGCGTCATCCCGCACATGGGGGCAGCAATGAATGCTGAGCCCTCGATCACTCGCATGCCGGATAAAATTGCTTGCATCGAACTCGCTCGCCTGAGGACCTAAGCTAAGGTCACCAAGCCGTTATTCAGGACTAAGATATCGCGTTCTAGCGCGTGAGCGCGAAAGTGGATTTGATCGCCACTTTCCCAAATCTCGGTTCTGAGCGTCTCGCCAGGTAAGAAAGGCGCCGAGAATCGAACTCGCATCGACTTGATTCGTGATGGGTCGTAATTGCAGCAAGATTTTAGAATGGCGCGTTGCGCCACGCCCATCGTGCAGCGGCCGTGTAGTATCGGGCGTTCAAAGCCAACGCCTCTCGCCACTGCTGGATCCGCGTGCAAAGGATTCATATCTCCGCTCAACCGATAAATCAGGGCTAGCTGCGGTAGCGTTGCTAAGTCACACACGTGATCCGGGTTGCCATCTGGCATGGCTGGTGGTTTAGGGCGTGGCTCGCTTGGACCGCCAAATCCACCGTCGCCCCTGGCTAACGAATTGGACACCACAGTTGAGTACTGTTTGCCGGTTTCGGCGTCTGTTAATTCTTTACGGGTGTACACGAACACACCTTTGTCCTTGCCGCGGTCTACCACTTCGTCGACAAACGTTTCGCCAACTAGTGTTGCAGCTGGCGGTAGGGGTTCATGGATGATTAGCTCTTCTTCGGCGTGGAGGACTTTCTCCCATTGAAAACCGTAGTCCGGTTCGCGCATCCAAAATCCTGGGTAACCCACGACCAGACTCATAGTTGGCAACGTCAATAAGTTCTCTTCGTATACGAAAGCGAGTTCCTTTTCATTCGTGGGATCGCTCCCAAATCCTAAACCTAACGCAAATAATATGGAGTCCCGGATGTCGTAAGTGGCTTCTATTCGCTTAATACTTTCGCCCACAAGGGCTTGATGATCGGTCATGAGTGTTCCAATGGGCGCCTTTCGAAATAAGCGGTGTTTGTGGTTTATTGTTGTATTCGTGAACGCCTTAATAATGCGCGTCCGACCCTGGGCTTTCTACCAGAGCCCGACAATTTTATACACTACTGGACCGTATGGCGAAATCCACGAGTTTTCAGGACATCGACAGTGGGTGGTAGTGCCCATTTAGTTTAGGGACGAACCTAGATCGACTGGTCTATGCGTTAAAACAGTTGACCGAGCGGGCGGGGTAACCTAGCTTGCACACCCAATTCAAGCTGGCAGATTGCTTAAGATGCTTCAATCGAAATCCTCACCACCCGCGCTCAGTATGTCTGTTGTGCCGAATATACCCATGATCAAAGCCAATGATCCGCTGGCCGAGATCATCGCCCAATGCGTTCGCGATGCGGCGATATCAGTAGAAGCTGGCGACGTGCTAGTGGTCGCCCAAAAAATTGTCTCAAAGGCAGAAGGACGACTGATTCCTTTGGCCAAGGTCGCACCCACTGAAGAAGCGCGAAATCTCGCGGCTAACACAGAAAAAGATCCGGCTTTATGCCAGCTAATACTCGATGAATCCGCTGAGATCTTGCGCAAAAAGCCCGGGGTGATCATTGTGCGACATCGTCTTGGTCACGTCGGGGCGAATGCCGGTATTGACCAGTCAAATATCGAGCATGCCGGGGGCGATTGCGCATTGTTATTGCCAGTTGACCCCGATGGCTCAGCGCAAAGTCTGCATGAAACGTTGTCGCGAGATTTTGGCTGCCACCTAGGGATTATCGTCGCCGACAGTATGAATCGGCCATGGCGCATGGGCACATTGGGCGCGGCGATTGGTTGCGCGGGCGTCCAAGTGCTGGATGACTTACGGGGCGGTGAAGATATGTATGGGCGAGAGTTAAAAGTATCGATGGTCAATATTGCCGATTCGGTCACCGCAGCGGCGTGCTTGCTCATGGGGGAAACAACCGAAGGCACGCCAGTGGTTTTAGTGAAAGGGCTCGCGCAAGTTGCGGATGGCGAGCGTGCCGCCCACATCATGCGTCCCTTGGAAGATGATTTATTCAAATGAAGCGTGAGTACTAAGGAATCATGACCGACGCAGTTAACGATTTCGATGGAAAATTACTTGCCGTAACCGGCGGGGTGGGCGGCGCCAAACTCTGTTTGGGCTTAAGTAAAATTCTATCACCAAAGCAATGCGCCTTTGTGGTTAATGTGGGCGATGATTTTACCCACTTCGGATTACACATCGCGCCTGACATAGACACCTTAACTTACACGCTATCGGGCCTAAGCAATCAAATTCAAGGATGGGGGCGGGAAGGCGAAACCTGGCATTTTATTGAGGCAATGAAAAAACTGGGTGGCGATGCTTGGTTTAATTTGGGCGACGCCGATTTGGCGATGCACGTGTTTCGTTCGGAGTGCCTAAAGTCCGGCATGCGCTTGTCTGAAGTTAGCGCAAAAATCGCAGAGCGACTGGGTATCCAGCACGCGATTATGCCGGTGACGGATGACTCGGTACCCACCGTTATTGAAACTGATAGCGGGCCGTTGCCTTTCCAAGAGTACTTCGTGAAGTTGCGCTGCGAACCAACAGTGAATGGCTTTGCCTTTGCCAATGCCGATGCAGCGCAGATCAGCCCTGAACTCAGACAGTGGCTAGGAGACCCTGCCCTAAAAGGGGTTGTAATATGCCCATCTAATCCCTATATCAGTATTGATCCCTTGCTCGCTGCAGGAGGTTTCGGTCGTATTATCAAAGACTTAGATGTGCCCGTGGTGGCGGTCTCGCCCATTGTGCACGGCGCGGCAGTTAAAGGTCCAACGGCGAAAATCATGACAGAGCTCCAGGTGCCGAGCACCGCTTTGGCAGTGGCGGAGCACTATCGAGACTTGTTGGATGGTTTTGTCGTCGACGAGCAAGATGCTGCACTTGCAGCACAAATCTCAGAAATCGGCTTAAACACTATCGCTGCCCAAACAGTCATGGTAACGTTAGCCGACAAAATTCACTTAGCTAAGGTCGTAATGGACTTTGTTCGCCAGATAGGGGCGGAATAGATACCACGGCCAAAGGACATTTTATGAAAATCGAGTGCGACAGATGTGGGTTGTAGTCCCCGTTAAGCAGTTTCATCTTGCAAAAAAACGTCTGTCCACCGTCCTCAGTGACGAAGAGCGGGCGTATCTAGCGAAGATGCTGCTGCACGATGTTCTTCAATCAATCACCAATTCCCCGAAGGTCACTAAAACCGTCATCGTGTCACGCGATCCCGCCGCTGAAGAAATAGCGCACGCGTTTGGCTGCGAATTTGTCGAAGAAGAACACGCCGATTTATCTTTGGCTGTGAGTCAAGGGGCGAGCTTCGCAAAATCACATGGCGCGAAGGCCTTTGTCATGGTGCCCGGCGACGCGCCGCTGGTTACCGCAGAAGAAATTACGACTCTGATCAACAGCGGCCCTCGCCTTAGCGGTGTCACCATTGTGCCTGACAGGCATGGCACCGGCACAAACGGCATTTTGGTGCGGCCTATCAATCTCATGCCTTTTCATTTCGGCGAAGGTAGTTGTCAGTTGCACGCCGAAGCGGCGAAGGATTCGGGCGTGACGGTGAAGGAGTTCTCGCTTGAAGGCTTGTCCTTAGACATTGACACGCCGCACGATTTAATTAGTTTGCTGGAACACGCAAGTGATACAGCGAGCGCCGGCTATTTGCGCAGCATTGAAGTGTGGCAGCGCTTGAACGACTACGTAGCTACAGCAAAGGCACTTTAAACCGATCTTTAAACAGCGTAACGCGACCACGTTACGCGGGTCTGTCACTGCGAGGAAATATCGAGTGAATACATTAGAACAGGTCATCAAAAACGCGTTTGATGAGCGCCTACCCAAGGCAAACGATTTGGAATTACTGGTCAGCGCTGCTGATTCAGTCCGCGACATGCAAGTCCTTATGGACGCTGCCAATGAATTCCGTGACCAGCGGTTTCACAACGTTGTCACCTATTCCAAAAAGGTATTTATTCCCCTAACGCATTTGTGCCGAGACGTTTGTCACTATTGCACTTTCGCTAAAGCGCCGAAGCGCGTTATCTCACCGTACATGAGTATCGAGTCGGTGTTGGCTAGCGCGCGACAGGCCGCCGAACTTGGCTGTAAAGAAGCCTTATTCACCTTGGGTGAAAAACCCGAATTGCGTTACAAAACTGCCCGCGATGCG
>JBCCFA010000298.1:0-5923 GCA_039029975.1 Pseudomonadota bacterium | reverse complement strand
TGAACGTTTATCAACAGTTGCGCGACAAGGGTAGCGTCTCGCGAGGCTGGTTAGGTGTGCTTATTCAAGATGTTGATCGAGCTTTGGCGGAATCTTTCAAAATGGATAAACCGCACGGCGCGCTGGTGTCTAAAGTTCTCGACGATAGCCCGGCCGCGAAAGCCGGTATTGAAGTCGGCGACGTTATCGTTAAGTTCAACGGTATCAGTGTTGGCACGTCTTCGGAGCTGCCGCCGCTCGTTGGAACGGCCATTGTCGGTGATAAAACGCCGGTTGAAGTGATTCGAGAAGGAAAACGAAAAGAGCTTAAGGTCGTCATCGGTGAACTCCCAACAGATGAAGAAATAGCGGGTTCCGGTGAGTTATCCGATCCAGCTGTTGCGTCCAACAGCAAGCTCGGTATCAGTATTCGAGATTTATCGAAATCCGAGCGCGAGGAATTTGGACTCCCCGCTCATGGGGTATTGGTGGAGAACGTCACAGCCGGGGCGGCAGCCGATGCGGGCATCACCGAAGGTGACGTAATTCTGCAAGTCGACTCGAAAAAAGTGTCAACGGCGAAGGAATTGGCCGACGCCGTGAAGAAACTAGCGCCAGGTCAACGCGTGCCAGTGTTAGTTCATCGCCAAGGCAGCCCATTATTCATGGCAATCAAAATTCCGACGGATAGTAAGAAATAGTCGCTTGGGAGACGCCAGGCGCTTAACCTTATTCGGGCGGATAGGCTGTTCGCACTGCGAGCAACTACAGTTTGCGTTGGAATTAATGAAAACGCGATTGCCTCATGAACCGCTGCACGCTTATCGATATGTCGATATAGATAGCGATCTCAATGCAAAGGAACAATACGGCGATTCAGTGCCGGTTTTGATGTACGGCGACGACACAATCTGCGCGGGGATTTTCGACATCGAGACCTTGGAAACCGAAGTGTTAAACGCATTGCAAAAACGTAACTAACAAGCACTTAGTTGCCTCCAGGCTATCGATTGCACGCGATATTCGGTAAGATCGGCGTCTTTTCACCGGCCGAATTGTACTGATCCAGTCAATCGGCTGTTCTCACCCTACAAGGCTCAGATTCGCGCGCATGCGCCACATTAGAAACTTTTCCATCATTGCTCACATCGACCATGGCAAGTCTACCCTTGCCGATCGCTTTATTCAGACGTGTGGCGGCCTGCAAGATCGAGAAATGTCTGAGCAGGTGCTTGATTCGATGGATATCGAGCGCGAGCGCGGTATCACTATCAAAGCACAGAGTGTCACTTTAGAGTACGAGGCGACTGACGGTAATCAGTATTTACTGAACTTTATCGATACGCCTGGACATGTCGATTTTAGCTACGAAGTATCGCGTTCGCTGGCTGCATGCGAGGGCGCGTTATTGGTCGTCGATGCTTCTCAAGGCGTTGAAGCACAGTCGGTGGCGAATTGTCATACCGCCGTCGATCAAGGCTTAGAAGTTATTCCAGTGCTGAATAAAATTGATTTGCCTGCGGCTGAGCCGGATAGAGTTGCTGCGGAGATTGAAGACATCATCGGGATTGAGGCAACCGATGCCCTGCATATTAGTGCGAAAACCGGGCACGGGATTAATGAGCTGTTAGAACAATTGGTGCAGCGAATACCGGCACCCCAAGACCACGCTAACGATCCGTTAAAAGCGCTAATTATTGATTCCTGGTTCGATTCCTATTTGGGCGTTGTTTCACTGGTACGCATATTCGCAGGCCAACTTGCTGTGGGCGATAAGATCAAAATCATGTCCACCGGTAAAATTGTCGATGTCGATCAAGTGGGAATATTTACGCCGAAGCGTGAAAAACTCGACGTCTTATCCATCGGTGAGGTTGGGTTTTTAGTCGCGGGCATTAAGGACATCGACGGTGCTCCGGTGGGTGACACCGTAACGGCCGCCGCCAACCCGGCCAACGAAGCTTTGCCAGGTTTCCAACAATCGAAACCGAATGTGTTTGCCGGCTTATATCCGATCGATTCTGCTGACTACGAAGCATTTCGTGAGGCATTGGCGAAGCTACGGCTCAATGATGCGGCACTCCATTACGAACCAGAGACGTCTGAAGCGCTAGGTTTTGGTTTTCGCTGTGGATTCTTGGGGATGCTCCACATGGAAATCATTCAAGAACGCATAGAGCGCGAATATGAAATCGACCTAATCACGACCGCGCCCACGGTGATCTACGAAGTGGAGCTAACCAGCGGTGAGGTGAAACATATCGATAACCCAGCGACGCTACCGCCAGTTAACGAGATTAAGGAGATTAGGGAGCCCATTATTCGTGCCGATATTCTTACCCCTCAAGACCACTTGGGCGCGGTGATGGCATTGGCGATTGAAAAGCGCGGCGCACAGACAAAACTGACATTCGCGAGCAATCAAGCCTCGGTTAGCTACGACATCCCGATGGGCGAGATGGTGGTCAATTTTTTTGACCGATTAAAATCCGTAACCCGTGGTTACGCCTCGATGGATTATCATTTCGAGCGCTTCCAACCGGCCGACATGGTGAAGGTTGATGTGCTGATTAATGGCGAGAAAGTCGATGCCTTATCGGTTATCGTGCATCGCGAACAAGCGACCCGTAAAGGCCGCGAGCTGTCGCTAAAAATGAAAGAGATTATTCCTCGGCAAATGTTTGAAATAGCAATCCAGGCCGCCATAGGCTCGAAAATCATCGCGCGCGAATCTGTCAAAGCGTTACGCAAGAATGTGACGGCGAAATGCTATGGCGGAGATATCACGCGAAAACGAAAGCTATTGGAAAAGCAAAAAGAGGGTAAAAAGCGTCTAAAACAGGTAGGTTCGGTAGAAATTCCTCAGGAAGCTTTCATGGCCGTTTTAAATTCAGGTAACTCCAAGTGATCTTCGATTTTTCAGCAATTTTAGTCATTCTGACGGCGGTTAGCGGTTTGATTTGGGCAATTGACGCTCGGTTTTTCGCGAAAAACCGAGACGACGAACACGGCCTGCCGGTCGTTGTGGATTACGCAAAATCGTTTTTTCCGATTTTTTTGATTGTACTGATTCTGCGCTCGTTCATTGTTGAGCCGTTTCGGATCCCCTCTGGTTCGATGATTCCGACCCTACTGGTTGGCGATTTTATTCTGGTCAACAAGAATAGCTACGGTATTCGCCTGCCGATGATAAACAAGAAAGTGATTGAGCTGGGTGACCCGAAAAGAGGCGATGTGGTTGTTTTTCGATACCCAGAAGATCCCTCCACGCCCTATATTAAACGCGTCATTGGATTGCCGGGTGATGATATTGAGTACAGGGACAAGAAAGTTTATGTAAACGGAGAGCTCATGTCGCAAACCGACCCAACGTCGTTTATTGGCCAAAGGTCAGCCGCGCAACATTCGGGCTCCTTGGTTGCTGAAGAGCAGTTGGGCGAGGTAAATCACCAGATCCTAATGACCCCGCGCCGGGCCTCCCAAACCTACCAAGGCAAGGTTCCCCCTGGAAATTACTTTGTGCTAGGCGATAATAGAGATAACAGTCGTGATTCGCGCTATTGGGGATTCGTCCCTGACGAAAACCTGGTAGGCCGCGCGTTCATGATTTGGATGAATTGGGACCGGGGCCCAGTTTTTGGTCGTATTGGCACTAAAATCAAATAGCGTATTTTTAAAGGGGATTGGTGATGAAACGAGAACAGCGCGGTATTACGCTGAGCGGTCTAATCTATACCTGTATTATTTTGGGGTTCATTGCTCTTGTCGTGATGAAACTCTTTCCCCTATACAACGAAAAAATGAAAGTCGATTTTGCACTAGAGAAAATCGCAACAGCCCCCGGCGCCAATAACAAATCGAAGATGGAGCTAGTGAAGGGGGTTATGCGTCAATTTGAGGTGTCGGACGTGGATCGTTGGAGTACCCCAGAGTTCGCGAAATTGCTGAAAGTGGAAAAGCAAAAAGGCAAGAAAGTGAAGAAACTTGTTTTAGACTATGAAATCAGAGGACCGCTTTTTGGTGAATTAGACGTCGTACTAAAGTACGCCAATGCATTGGAATTGAACGCGTCTGGCGGCTAGTTGTTTATCCGCATTGAATATTCGTTATCGGTTTAAAGATCCCGAACTGCTAAGGCTAGCACTCACTCATCGCAGTGTAGCCAAGTCCAACAACGAAAGACTCGAATTTCTCGGTGATGCCATTCTCGGCGCGGTCATTACCGAATATTTATTCAAAAATTTCCCAATGGCGAACGAGGGTGAGCTAACCCGCACCCGCGCTTCTCTAGTCAACAAAAGTTCTCTCGCCGCTATTGCACGTGAGCTCGAAATTGGTGAACAAATCATGCTCGGGGAGGGCGAGCAGAAAAGCGGGGGGTGGCGCCGCGACTCTATCCTCTCAAATACGCTAGAGGCGATAATCGGCGCGATGTTTGTTGATGGCGGCGAAACCCTTTGCAAAGACGAAGTGCTGAGGTGGTATGAAGGTCTCTTTTCGACCCTGGATCCATCCAATGCGTCGAAAGATCCGAAAACGGAGCTGCAAGAATTGTTGCAGGCGCGAAACTTAAAACTACCTGTATACGAGACGCTTAAAGTAGAGGGACCGCCGCACAAGCAGTTATTTACGGTAAGTTGCAAAATTGAGCTGCTTGATGCCGAAGTTGTCGAAAGTGGCGCTAGCCGGAGAGCCGCTGAACAGCAAGCAGCTGCTGCAACTTTACGCGAAATCAACCTAAGCTAGCATGTCTGATACGCAACGTTGCGCCTACGTCGCCATTGTCGGTCGTCCTAACGTCGGTAAGTCGACAATCTTGAATTATTGCGTTGGTCAGAAGATCAGCATCACATCTCGTAAACCGCAAACAACGCGCTTCCAGGTTAGGGGCATCTACACGAACGGTAGCAACCAATTGATCTTTGTAGATACGCCGGGGTGGCAGCAGCGTCCGCAAAAACGTCTAAATCGGCTCATGAACAAAGAAATCGATCATGCTTTGGCTGCGGTCGATATCGTTGTGCTAGTCGCTGAGGCGCGCCGCTGGTTGCCCGAAGATGAAAGTATCGCGAAGCTGGCTGCAAAGGCGTCGTGTCCATCGGTGTTGGTGTTAAACAAACACGATCAACTGTCAAAAAAACAAGAGCTATTGCCAACGATGGCGAAGCTAAACTCACAACAAGTTTTTACTGAGATATTACCGACAAATGCGACAAGTGGGGATAATATTCAAACGCTTTTGCAGACCTTGATTGATTTGGCGCCCCAAGCGCCACATGTTTATAGCGAAGATGAAATAACGGACAAACCGGTTAGATTTCTTGTGGCTGAGTTGCTTCGCGAGAAATTGATGCGAAGCCTGGGCGATGAATTGCCCTACGCGATATCGGTTGTTATTGATAAGTATGAAGAGCAGGAAAACATCGATTTTATCGATGCTTCAATTTGGATTGAAAGAGCGGGCCAAAAAGGTATCGTAATTGGCAAACAGGGCGCAAGGCTAAAATCTATCGCAAGCGCCGCTCGAAAAGATATGGAATCGCTGCTGGGCAAAAAAGTCCATTTGGAAACTTGGGTGAAACTCCGGGCAAATTGGTCAGACGATCAGCTGGCTTTGAGTGAGTTAGATTTTGATAGTTAAAATTATATGCGCATTAATCCCCACGATGCCTACCTACTTCATCGGCGTAAATACCGCGAAACTAGCGCGATTTTAGATATTCTATCGGTCGAACATGGGCTGACGAGTGTCCTGCTCAAGGGTGCGTACGGCAAACAAACGAAAAATCGTCGTCCCGTGCCTGAGCCGTTTCAACAACTATATTTATGCTGGACTTGCAAAGCCGACTTGCCAACAGTGACCCATATTGAACCTAACGCGCCGTATGAAAGGCTAAACGGGATGGCGCGTTATTGTGGGATGTACGTCAATGAGTTGATTATG
>JBCCFA010000297.1:0-5939 GCA_039029975.1 Pseudomonadota bacterium | reverse complement strand
TCACGTCCTTTGCGTGCCGAGGCCGCGAAATGTTCTTGTTCTTTAATATGAATGAACACGGTGTCTATTGGGGGTTCAATTTCGGCGATTCGCGACGCTAATACCAACTCCGATCGCGCGGCAGCTATTTCGTCTTCGGCAAACGTCCAGACTAGATTTAAATCTCGCGTGTAATCGCCGGCGCCAAAGGATAGACGTTTGATTCGGCTTTTGCTGGCGGCAATTTCTCGCGCAGCGGCGAGGCCTTTTGCCGTCTCAATAATCGGCATGAGATCGATACTACCAATTTCCAATCCGGCTTCGCGTTCAAGGTTGCTGAGCACCCAATCTACGGTTAAGTAATCCGTGACGCTTTCAACTTTCGGCAAAACAATACCGTCTAACCAGGGCCCAACGATTGAATGCAGGTCCTGAAAACAAAATGGCGTATCAAGCGCGTTCACACGAATGTAGCCCCGCGGCGCGTGCGGCTTCTTCAGCGCGTCGACTGCTACTTGTCGGGTCGCAGGTTTTTCTGCGATCGCGACCGCGTCTTCTAAATCGATAATTATGGCATCTGCGCCACTGTCGAAAACTTTCTCAAGTTTGCGCGGGTGATTGCCGGGAACAAATAAAAAGGTGCGGTTGGGCGTCATGCTTTTCTGATTCGTTTATCAACTTATGTTAATTGCGTGAGGATATTAGCCCGCAGATGCCGCTTGGCTGGTGCTACCAATCTCGCCAATGATTTCATCCGAACTCATGACCTTGCCCCACAGGCGGAGAAACATCGTAATAAACGCATCTTGCATTTCGTCGGAGCAGGTGCCGGTGGCGTCGCTCGCCAACACCACACTGTAGCCGCGATCAGACGCTTCCATGGCCGTCATGCCTACGCAGTTGTTTGTGGACACGCCGGTGCAGACAACTTCAGTGACCCCTTTGGCTTTTAACAATGTGTCTATCCCGGTGGAGCCAAACGCTCCCATGGTGACTTTGTTTAGCACTGGCTCACTGGCTAGTGGTTTCAGTTCGTCGACAATTTCGTGCTCAATTTGACCAGCTTTATTGTTCGTCGCGATAACTAATTTCCGAATGTGTTTTGGCACATCGCTGCAGTCCGGTAATTCTGCGCCATAGGTCACGTATATCACCGGCGCACCAATGCTTCGGAAATGATCTAATAAGCGCTGCGTGTTTGGCACAATGGTGTTTTTAATCCGGTCAAAGCGATATTTAGCGCTATCCAATCGCCCCTGTTCGTCCAATAATTTTCCGAGCCCGTGCTGCGGATTACCGGTCGCGTTTTGCATATCAATGACTAACAATGCCGTGGTTGCAGGATTTAGCGTGAAAGATTCGGTAAATTCGTCGACGTAGGTTGCAGCCATGAAAGTTCCTTGCGTGAATATTCGTGAAGACCAGCAATGGTGGCTGAAATCGCCGCATGCGCCGGTATTTAAGCCGCAGGATGATACCATGGGCCTATGGGTAAAACGCCTGCCCGATCAACATCCTAAGACAAAGTAACGCGAGTTTGAGCTATGAAGTTTGGCATTTTTCTCCCTAACGGCAGTAACGGTTATATCCCTTCGAAAGCTACGCCGATTTATCTACCTACTTTCGAGCACAATAAGGAAATCTCCGTCGAAGCGGAAAAATATGGGTTTGATTTTGTGCTGTCGATGATGAAATTCAGAGGTTTTGGCGGTGAAACGGGCTATTGGGATGCGTGTTTGGAATCGTTCACCTTAATGGCTGCCATTGCTGCTGTGACAAAGAAAATTGGCTTATTCCCGAGTATTTCCTTACTTAGCCAGCATCCCGCTTATGTGGCCCGCACGATGTCGACTCTGGATGACATTAGCCAAGGCCGCTGCGGGTTAAATATTGTTACCGGTTGGAACAAGCCCGAATATGTCCAGATGGGCTTGTGGCGAGGCGATGAGTACTATGAGCAGCGCTACGAATACGCCGCTGAATATCTCACCATCATGCGCGGCTTATGGAAAGATGGACGTGTCACTCACCATAGCGATTTTTTTGATCTCGAAGATTGCATGTGTTTACCAACGCCAAAGCATGACATTCCAATTGTGTGCGCGGGCCAGTCGCCTCGTGGCAAACAGTTCGTGGCGGAAATGGGCGACCGGCAGTTTGTCATGACCGATGTGAATGCACTTGAAGCAAGCGTGAAAGACATTAATGAGCGTGCCTCATCCGTTAATCGCAAGGTGGGGATATACGCGCTGTTTCATATGATCGTCGCTGATAGCGATGAAGCCGCTCAGGAAGAAGCACAACGAATCGTCGATAATCCTGACGACGGTGCGTTGAATAATATTTTGGCGAGTGCCAACTTAGACACTAATCAAGGCGGGACCAGCGATCAACTCAAAGCGGGACTGTCGCAAAGTATCGAAGACGGTAACTTGGCTTTCATGGGCATTCCTTGTCTGCATGGATCGCCACAAACAATCGCTAAGCGAATCAAAGAAATTGAAGCGCAAACAGGAATCGATGGCATGTTGTTCAGCTGGCCCGATTTTGTCCAGGGCGTCCGTGATTTTGGCCAAAAAGTGATGCCGCTGCTCTCGGCTGGTGCGAATCGCGGCTAGATTAGGACGGCATTGATTTGGCCCAAATCCTTTAAACTTCAAATATATTTCATTACAGGCGACAATAGCGGCACAGTGTGCGGCCGCGGGCGTCACTCGAAAGTAAAAGCAGCCAATAAGAACCCACAACTAGTATAGGAACGAAGTCCATGGCTTATACACTCGGCGTCGATGTCGGTGGCACGTTTACCGATATCTTTTTAGTCGACGAATCAGACGGCAAAATCCATACCGCCAAGGTGCCGTCTACCCCGCAAGATTCTTCAATCGGTGTCCTAAACGGCATAGAAAAAGTTTGCAATACCTCTGGCATCTCTGCCAATGAGATTGAGCATGTAATGCACGGCACGACTGTCGCAACAAACACGGTGTTAACCGGTACCGGCGCGCGTGTTGGTTTAGTGACCACGAAAGGTTTTCATCAAGTCTTACAAATTGCGCGCTCCTACGTGCCCGGTGGATTAGGGGGATGGGTCATCTATAACAAGAGCGACCCCATGGCACCGCTCGAACTCACGGTCGAAGCAGACGAGCGCATGTCTGCGAATGGCGACGTTGTTAGACCATTGAATGAATCCGACCTTCGCCAGCAGCTGCAGTTTCTGAAAGCCAAAGAGATTGAAGCCTTAACGGTTTGCCTTATCAATTCATTTGCCAACGGCGCGCATGAAATGCGCATCCGTGAAATTGCGAAAGAAGAACTACCAGGCATTCCCGTTTCGCTGTCTTACGACGTGATACCAGAAATGCAGGAATATGAACGCACAGTCACGACCGTCGCCAATTCCTATGTGCGACCGCGGGTACAAACCTACGTCGAAAACTTAACCAGCGAATTAAAGAAACGCATGAACGACGTGAAGCTTCACGTGTTGCGTTCTGATGGTGGCTTAGCCTCTTCAATGTCTGCAGCCGAATATCCGGTGAACCTATTAATGAGTGGTCCGGCGGGAGGTGTTTCTGGTGCCATTTGGATCGCTAAACAAGCGGGTTACAAAGATCTGCTGACCTTAGACATGGGCGGCACCTCAACCGATGTGGCGATGGTGCAAAACGGTGAGGCGCAAATTCGACGTGAAACCACGGTAGGGGACGTCACCGTTCGGGCGTCATCTGTTGACGTTCGCACAGTCGGCGCGGGCGGCGGTTCAATCGCGCACGTACCCGAATTAACCGGTGCCTTACGTGTGGGCCCGCAGAGTGCGGGCGCGGAACCGGGCCCGGCGGCTTACGGTAAAGGTGGAGAATTGCCAACGGTGACCGATGCAAACGTTGTACTGGGTTATCTCCCTTCAAGCGCGTTGCTTGGTGGCGATATGCAGCTAGACGGCGATGCCGCGTCGAAAGCCGTGCAAACGATTGCAGACGCGATGGGGTTGACGTTAAAGCAAGCGGCATCCGGCATTATTGATATCGTTAACGAAAACATGTTCGGGGCGCTACGCCTAGTCTCTATTGAACAAGGTTATGACCCCCGCGACTTTGCGCTGATTGCGTTTGGCGGTGCTGGGCCATTACATGCAAACGCCCTAGGAAAACTGATGGGCAGCTGGCCTGTGATTATCCCACCTGGCCCCGGTGTGTTGTGTGCATCGGGTGATGCAACAACGCGCGTGCGCGATGAATCTTCTCGGACTTTTATCCGTCGCTTCAGCGAAACGAGTGCGGATGAAATTACGCGAATTTTGGAAGAACTTGCGGAACTAGCCGCAACCTCCTTGGATAGCGAGAACGTGCCGCGCGCCGATCAAGAAGTGACCTACCAGGTCGATTTGCGCTACCACGGTCAAGGCCTGCAGTTAACGGTTAACTTCGATCTCGCCGATTTGAAATCAAATGGCTTAGGCGCAATAAGCGATCCGTTTGACGATATCCATCGCCAGCTTTTCACTTTCGCTTTGGATGTAGAGCATGAATTAGTGAACATTCGCGCGGTTGTCCAAGGCAAGGCCACCATGGTGAATGCGGAGAAAGTGCCGCAAGGTAGCAGCGATGCGAGCGACGCAGTGATTTCCCAGCAAACGGTTTACATGGATGGCGCCGACCATGAAGCAAATATTTATGACCGAGGCAAATTAGCCTCAGGCAATCAAATTTCTGGGCCAGCGATTGTTACCGAAATGGATTCGACGAGCGTTATTTTGACCGGTCATACCGGCGAGATAGATGACTTTGGCAATATCATTATCCGACCGGACGCGGGCTAAGAGGGCAGAACCATGAGTGCAGAATTAATTCAAACAAACCAAACCCCGTTCGTCCTAGAAGACGTGGACCCAATCACCTTAGACATAATCGAAAACGCCTTGAAAAATGCGCGCTACGAAATGGACGCGGTGTTGTTTAGAACAGCAATGTCACCCGGTATTCGCGAACAGCATGATGAATTCCCAATGATTGCTAACTCCGAAGGCAAAATGGTCGTGGGCCAATTTGGTTCCTTCATTCACGGCTTTACGGAAGGGTACGAAGGTACGATTGAAGACGGCGATATTTTTCTAACCAACGATCCGTACAGCTGCCGCGGTGCAATTAGTCACGCGAACGATTGGCTAGTGCTGATGCCTATTTTCAAAGACGGTCGCTTAATTGCTTGGGCCTCGATGTTCGGTCACATGACCGATATTGGTGGCAAAGTGCCGGGGAGTTTACCCACCGACGCACGACAGATATTCGAAGAAGGCATTGTGGTACCGCCAACGAAAATCTATAAAAACGACGAACTTCAGGAAGATATTTTAAAAATCATCCTACACAACTGTCGTTTGCCGCACTGGAACCGCAGTGATTTCAACGCGATTATTGCGGCATGCCGACTCGCGAAAAAACGCTGCATCGAATTATCCGATCGGTTTGGCGATGACGTGTTCTACTCAGCCATGGATGAATTGCTTGAACGCAACAAGCGCGCAATGGCGCAGTTAATCAACAACACTATTCCGGAAGAAAAACAGTACTTCGAAGATTACCTGTGCGATGACGGCATGGGCTCGGGTCCTTACAAGATCGCCTGCACCATGTGGCGCGAAGGCGAGAAGGTCATTTTTGATTTTGAGGGTACTGATCCGCAGTCAATCGGCTCGATCAATTTTTACCTCAACGAAGAAATGTTCAAGATGTTCTCCGGCGTATTCATGATCATGGTTTTCGATCCGCAGATCATGTTCAACGATGGTTTCTATGACTTAATGGAAGTGCGAATTCCAGAAGGGTGTTTGTTGAAACCGATTCGTCCGGCGGCCCTTTCATGTCGTACACACGCGCTCGGTCGAATCTTCGACGTGTTGAGTGGCCTGTTAGGGCAGGGCAATCCGGATTTCCTTTGTGCGGCGGGATTCTCTG
>JBCCFA010000296.1:0-5946 GCA_039029975.1 Pseudomonadota bacterium | reverse complement strand
GTTACTCAATCCAAGATGTTTCCGTCTGAGACCGGGTGTGTCCAGATGCAGCGCAGCTTTGCTTGGCATATCGGCGCTGAGCATTTAGCTAGAGCGCTGGGCAGTGGAAGCTACAGAGGAACTTGGCGCACCCAGGTGGCTCCAGGACTTGGCGAAAGGGGTCCATTATGACTCATAGACAAAGCTCTACTGTATACGTTGTAGAAATGCGCCTAATATTTGTGTAGTTATAGTCTTGGTCGATACATATATTTGGCGCTTACCCACTATTAGCCACTGTTTTATCTGTTATATTGCGGACCTGACATTGAAGACCACTGTTTGGACTATTCTTGCTCGTATAAGACTACTCGTTATGTTTGACTGTAGAGGACTTGGAAGACCTTTGAGACCGAGCCTTAGGCCAGAGCTCGGGTGGTTTGTGGTACATTATGTTTGTGGTAGCGCAGGTTCGGCGGGGTGGTGTGCGGGGTAGTAGTGGCTTTCTGCTCTGACCGGTGGGATTCTATCTCTCTTATACTGCTTTTGGGCATGAAAGGGCACCCCTGGCTCCCGGTACCGTTTATGACCTGGGCACTTGGGGGGCGCTTTTTGGTATGGTCCGTACTTTGTCCATACCAAAACGGATAATTTGCAAAACCAAAACCTAATCGGACACTCACTGCAGCACCTTTGAAATTGTTTTTTTCTTCTCTTCGGTTAATACGGCCAATTAAAACTCCATTGGATTCTTAAAATGTGCTTCAAATATGCGATCGCGGTGCGCTTTCAAAAGGTCGCTGTGGGCACCATGCACCGCTTTATCGTCATGTACGAAGAGCGGACGCCAGTCCTCCGCGAGCGGAATTTTCTCCCAAGACATAATCTCCACGAGATTAGAAAATGCGCACCAGTAAAAATCGAGCGCGGTTAAACTATCGCCAATAAAATAGTCGCTGCCCTTCGCGTGCTGCGTTTCAAGTTGGGCAGTCAAGGCCTTCATGGTGGCCGCAACGCGCGCCGATGCGGCGGCGACATCATCGGCGTTGTAGTTATACTTACCACTCATTCGCACAATGCCTTCGGGCGCCTGGCCTGATTCCATCGCCGGCGCGAACATAGATAACCGCCGGTTCCAGCCGAGACCTAGTTCACCGCAGATCTCGTGAGAGAACCCAAACATTAAGGCGCGATCCAGCGCGTCTTCGGGTATTAGGCTTGGTTTAGGCGCAATGCGTTCCAGCAGAAACAACACGTCATTCCATTTGTCGATAGGTTTTTCATCGTTGTAAGCGACAACTGGCCCACTGTGAATACCTGACCACGAGGCCAACTCATCATTCGCTTCTCCTGGAATCCAGGCGCCATATGCGCAATCAATGCCCTTATATTCCAACATCGCTTTTGCCGCCTGACCCCACGGACTAGGTGTGCCCGCCACCAGAAAAACCCGCAGGCCGTTTGCGTCTCGCAAAGTTTCGAAACCCTGATAGTCCACCGTGATGCTCTCCCATTTATTTCTCGATACAGATGCGTATGCTACGATTTCCCCATGTCTTGGTCGAGCCCTAATCCCACGCATGGAGCCAATTACCAAGAATTGACAGAGCTGCAAGCGCTATCGCACTACTTAACTGGCTCCAGCAACAAACCCCACGTAAAAGCAGTTAGATTCATGCGTTTAGCAGGCAATCAGCCTCCTTGGCAGTCGACCGGGCTTTCAGTAAACAAAGGCGAATCTTTTTCGCTATTCGCCCGTGGGCGCATCAATTGGACCAAGCGCCAACCGAACTCGCCAATATCGCCTCGACCGCCGCTCTATGGGGACCCGAGTTTTCATTTATGGGCGCGAATTTCGCCGAACGGCAAAATCACGAATCTTACGGCCGACAGCGGCACGTTTGTCGCCGATTCGGATGGCCTGCTCGAGTTAGGCATTTATATGGGCATGTGGCGTAATGAGCACGGTGCACTCACACATACCGACAACTACGAGCATCTCAGCGGTGAATTAGTGGTTGTCGCCGTAATTTGGCGTCATGAGGTTAAAGCAGGTTTACCTGTTTTATCGAACTGCTTGCCCACGCCGCCTTCTCTCGTTGCGGAGCACACGAGATTGTCTAGAAAATATCGGCTACCGCCTGGCTGGCGCTATCTCACCGAAACGGGACATCACGAAATCTTTCATCACCACCACCTTGACGACCAAGCGCAAATATCTGTCGATGCTCGAAACGCCCAGGGCATTATTCGTTACCCGCTTGAACGCACCTTAAGCAAATCGCTGACCCTTAAATGGCAATGGCGCTTAGATGAACATCCGAGCGTGGGGCCTGAAGATCGCGCGCGTTTTCATGATTACGTTTCCATTGCTTTGGAATTTGACAACGGTCGCGATTTGACGTGGATTTGGAGCCGTTTTTTGAACGAAGACCATCACTTCCACTGTCCGGTAAGAGATTGGACCTGTCGCGAAACGCACTACGTGGTTCGAACAGGTTCTGATCCTCTGTCGAAATGGGTGCATGAAGAACGTGTGGTTTACGACGATGTCGCGCTAAGCCAGGGCGAACCGTCAAACAAGGTCGTGGCTGTATGGTTAATTGCAGTGAGTACGTTTTCTCACAATCGTTTGCGCGCAAGTTTTCGCAATATCTCTCTACAAGACGAGCAAGAGTTAAGAATCTTATAGCCTTAGCGAGTACCGACGATTCGTTCTAATTGTTTCTGCAGCTTACCTAACCCGGCGCCAACGCCTCCAGTAACGGCCAATTCCAATTTACCGACATGGCACTATCGGGCTGATACTGCTCGTCTGGATTACACGGATATAACACGATGTGGCTTGCCCCCGCATCAACATATTCTTGCAGCCGTGCCTTGACCTGTTCCACACTCCCCCACGCGCAGATATTATCGATTAAACGTTCACTGCCACCCGTTTCCCAATCTGCTGGCGTCATCCCCAAACCACTCCATACGCGATGATACGCAGGCAAGCTGATGTAGAAAGCATTAGCTCTCCGCGCGAGATCCCGAGCGGTCTCAGGATTCTCATCAATTAGGCAACGAACTGCGACATGTAATTCTTTGTCGGGCCCAATGGCTGCTCTAGCCTGCTTAACCGTCTCCGGCGACTGCAGAAACAAAAATGAACCGTCCCCGTGTTGAGCAGCCACTTTCATCAAGCCTGGTCCGTGCCCTGCCACGATGACCTTCGCTTTCTTTTGGGCGTGTGGCGACAGAATTGGCGCTTCGTGCAATCGTTTTAGATAACGACGCATTTTCGGCACGGGTGCTTCCCATTCGTGGCCGCGATCTTCAATTAAGATCGGGTGAGAGACACCGAGCCCCAAGCGGAAGCGACCATCGGCAAACTCACATAGGGTATTTGCTGCTTGCGCCGAGGAATCGGCATCGTGCACATAGACATTGGCGATACCCGAAGAGACATAAATTTTTTCCGTGTTAGCCAGCAAATACCCGGCGGTCGCAAAAGGTTCTCGACCAAAGATCTCTGGTAACCACAGTTCGTGATACCCCATGGATTCCATACGCCGAGTGTTTTCAACTAGTTGCGCCCCATCAGTGCCCTCGGTCCACTGGATAAGTGAAAATGGTGTCGTCATTAGCGATTGATCCTAAGCTGCCTTACTTTTTAGGGCATTGTTGATTCGCGGCATCACTTCGTTAGCCATGAGTTTCATCGAATTTTTCATCTGGGCTTTATCTTGCCAATCGTGTGCAGCATACAGCAGCGTGCCAAAGTGACCGATTTCTTCCCGCAAGCCTAGGATTTTTTCTGCGACAGTGTCTGGGCTTCCCCAGATTACACAAGCGTCTCGGCAATCTTGCGGGGTAAGTTGACTCGGATCATCGCCGGCATTTGCAACAAAAGGCCCTTTGAAGTCAGACCGGTCAAAAATTTGAAAAAGATAATCGTAATAGTAATCGTATGCCCCACCTGCCGATTTGACGAACGATTCTGCTTCCGCGTCAGTTTCTGCCACATAGATACTTCTCGCTACATGCCATTGCTCCGGATCGGCTCGATGCCCGCCCGTTTCAGTCCCTTTTACATACGCTGGCCAATGCGTCTTTAAGGACCACGTCGCGATAAAGTTAGCCGACACCGGCATGTAGCCTCGTTCGCCAGCGAAAGTTAGCGAGCCCGAGCTAGGACTCATTGCCGAGATCGCGATGGGTGGATGCGGTTGCTGAAGGGGCTTAGGCACATAACCCAGCTTAATATCGTGGTGGGTCCAGTCCTTCATATCGATGGTCCAGTGTTCGCCGTGCATTTTGTAGGGTGGATCCGTCGCCCACAACTCCAACATCTGGTCTAAGGCCTCGACCATCATTGCATTACGATCTTTTTCCATTACGCCAAAGAGCTCAAAATCAGACAACAAGCCACCTGGACCGACGCCCATAATGAAACGACCGTCTGAGAGATGATCAAACATCGCCGCCTGCCCGGCGGTCACCGCAGGATGGTATTGCGGTAAACACATCACCCCGGTAGCCAATTTGATTTGCTTGGTGCGGCTAATGAGATTCGCATGAAACATCAACGGCGAGGTGATTTGTTCGACCGCGGAAGAATAGTGCTCCCCCACCCAGGCTTCGCTATAACCCAGCTCGTCCGCCCAAATAATCGCTTCCATATCTTCCTGAAGCGTCTCGTGATAGTCACGATCGATGTGATGCAGGGGCATCATGAAATAACCTAGTTTCATCTTCCTCTCCCGTCGCGGCGAAACAAATGGCAAATTCTTGGTGAAACATGCTAAGGGATGATGCGGACGGTCACAACCGTCGAGCATGACTATAAAGACCGATTCTCGTTGGCAATGCTAGAATTTGCGCACTAAATCGTGCTGCGGAGCGCAGAAAATGACCTACAAATTCTTGAAAGTCACTAAACAGGGGCCTATCGCCACGGTCGCTTTTGATCGCCCAGAAAAAGCCAACGCGACGAATTTCGGTCTATTGGCCGAAATAGAGGCCGCAAGTCTCTCGTTTCGCGAAGATCTAGATACCCGTGTGGTCATTTTTACCGGTGAGGGTAAGAATTTTTGTGCCGGCATGGATTTAACCGACCCAAATGAGGAATACGGCGACAAAGTACTGGAACGCCGACGCACCACCCGAATTGGTGGGCGTGCAGTCCGGGCGATTGCGGATATCGATCAAATCACCATCGCAGCCTGGCGAGGTGCCGCAGTAGGTGGCGGCGCGGTACTGACGACCGCGACGGATTTTCGCGTCGGTTCAACCACTGCCAGGATGTGCTATCCCGAAGTTGTCCTGGGCATCAATCTTATGTGGTATGGCTTACCCCTTTTGGTGCATTTGGTCGGGCCCGCTCGCGCGAAACGTTTGGCTGCTGGCGCTGAATGGTTGAATGCCGAGCAGTTGGTCGATTGGGGTTTACTCGATGAATTAACCAACGATGAGTCGCTCGAACAAGTCGC
The DNA here is from genome assembly GCA_039029975.1 of Pseudomonadota bacterium. Lineage (GTDB taxonomy): Bacteria > Pseudomonadota > Gammaproteobacteria > JBCCFA01. Next base: position 490 of record JBCCFA010000296.1, on the reverse strand, counting down.
GCTGGATTGGGCGCAGCGTTATGCAGAGAAACCGCCAATTGCTGTGCAGATGATCAAACAAAGCGTTAATAAGATCGCATCGGCGCTTGATTACAGCATCATGCACATGGATGTTGATCAAAATTTATTTGCGCAATCGACGAAAGACATGGCGGAAGCGAAACGCGCCAACTTAGCGAAAGAACACCCCGAGTTTATCGGAGACTAAGGAGTCTCTAATCCGGTCACGGACTCGCATCTAGCAATCGAACACGCCGTCTTCTGCGTTGCGAATCTTCGAAATAGAACCACTATTCCGTGCGATTCGCGCCTTGAATACAACGCGTTCGAATTGCAATCTGCTTCGCCCAGACCGAATTAGAGACTCCTGCTGCCTCTAATCCGAATACGAATTCGTATCTAGCGATCAGTCCCGCCGTCGTCTGCGTTGCGAATCTTCGAAATAGAACCACTATTCCGTGCGATTCGCGCCTTAAATACAACGCGTTCG
>JBCCFA010000295.1:0-5975 GCA_039029975.1 Pseudomonadota bacterium | reverse complement strand
CAAAGATTGCCGATACCGATACCCCAATTCCGGGCAGCACGGAAAATTTTCATGGCTTCCCAGTTGTCGTTGATATCGCCCCTGAAATTTCGAACGGAAACGTCACGTTTTTCGACTGGGGCGATTCCCCACTAGGCATTTACAGCTGGGATGGTCACGTGATTAGCGTAGTGGCTGACGAAAATACGATTGCTCCGGAATCGAGCTCTTCGTTTACAAACCCCTGTTGCGCCTCTATTCGTGGCGATCGGCTTTTTTTTAGCAATACCGTAGATGACATTGGCGCGTTATATGATTATGTAAATGGCACCTTCTCGAAAATTGTAGATAGCAATGCTACCGTCCCGGGAGAGACCGTCACCTTCGAGTCGGTCGGTGGCTTCATTGGCTTAATTGACAACTCACCAGCATTCGTGGGCATTCACGGGCCGGACATATTTAACTTCACGTTCGGAATATTCGTTGGGACATCGAACAGCGATATTCAAAAAATTGTTCAGGAAGGCGATAGCGCACCCGGTGGTTCCGAAACATTTACGAATCTTCGGCAAGAATTGGCAGCGGGCGGCCAGCATGCTTACTTTTTAGCGAATCAATCGAACGGGGTGTCAGGTATTTATCGTGGCAATGTTGGTAACGTGGAAAAAATCGCGATCTCCGGCGATTCGATACCCGGTATGTCGGAAACCTTCGACGGTTTCAACAATTTTCCGAGTCCAGTGCAACTTAACGGCGGCGCGCAAGGCGTTGTGTTTGGTGCCGTTGACTCCAATTTCGACAGCGGGATTTTTCGCTACGCAGATGGTTCCATCGTTAAACTAGTGGACGAAAATTCAGATTTTCCAGTTTCACCCACTGCTAACGTTACGCTGGCTATGTTTTCAGCATCTGGTGAAAATCTCGTCTTTAGATCCTTTGTAAACGATGATCCGGTTTTCAGCGATATTCTCTTTATCGATGTAGGGAATGGGATTGAACGACTAATTGGTAGCGGTGACCAGCTAGACGGTAAAACTGTTAGTGCTGGATTAATTGGACCAAACGCGATGGATGGAAATGAAATCGTGTTCGTGGCGGCCTTTGAGGATTTTTCCCAGGGGGTTTACGTGGCGCACTTAGAAATTGCGAACACGATTGAACCCTCACCGCGTCAGATTCCTATACCAGTATTCGCCTTACTTGCTGCCAGCATCGCTTTTGTGTCCGTCGCTAATATGAGGCGTGACTTTTGCTAAAACGCAGCGCACCTGGATAGGGTTACAGAAATCCGGGGACACAATACTTAATTTTCCTTTTAATGAAGATCACTACTACGAGATTGTGGTTGTTAGGTATTGTGTCCCCGGAATAAAAAAAGCCCCGCGGTGGATAAACTGCGGGGCTTTCAGTTTCTAACGGTGTGCGTTAAGGCTTACGACCAAGGGCGAAAGATATTCTGCTCAACAATGTCCATGGCAATACCGTGCTCGTTGGCGAATGTATCTGTTGCTAGTTGATCTCTCCAAGGCGCGAAGCCGGCATTATCAATGGCCACTTCGTAGTTGTTTGCTACCTGGGCGTCAGCATTTACTGCGCGGTTTTCCCAAGGACTGAAGCCGTTAGCGAAAGAAGCGCTTGAAGCCAGGGTGAGTGCTAAAGCAATAACTAAATTTTTCATGGTTTGTCTCCTGAGTAATCAAAATGTTGGTTTCGATACTTAGTCGGAGCAGGGCCAGATTCCTTACAAAAATATTCGAAATATTTTTAGATTATTTTAAGTTATTGAATATTAAGAAAATTAACCTTTAGCTTCATGGCGCGTCAGGTACATCGCGAAATCGCTGCGATCGAGTTCTTTCTAAAGCTGTCGTTTCAGGGGCAAAAAGGCACAAGCGACCATTACTCCTCGGAACCAGGGTCCATAATTCCCCGTATAATGACGCGCTAAATTTCAGAAACTGAGGGTAGATAGTGGCGGACTTCGGTATTTTGTCGTTTGGTGCATACGTGCCTCCCATCCGTATCCCACGCCAGGCGATCGCGGACGGGATTGGTTGGGCGGTGCCAGGTATTAAGGGGCTCGCGAAGGGTGAACGCGCAGTCGCCAATTGGGATGAAGACTGCATTACCATGGCCGTCGAAGCGGCGCGTGATTGCTTGAAAGAACTCTCGGTCACGCCCGATTCTCTACAGCTAGCCTCAACCACCTTACCTTTTCATGACCGCAGTAACAGCGGCATTGTCGCCGATGCGCTCGGCCTGCCTAAAACCACACGTACCGAAGATGGCGGCGGTTCTCGTCGCGCCGGCAGCTCCGCTTTAGTGCGACTTGCTAACAATGATCAAACGAGTAGCTTGCTAATCGCGAGCGACTGTCGCGATACCAAACCCGGCAGTGTACAAGAAATGCAATATGGGCACGCAGCGGCGGCGGTATTGGTTGGAGAGGGGGAGCCAATTGCCATAATAAAGGGGGCGGCAAGCTTTCATGAAGACTTAGTTGACCAATATCGCGGGGCGGACACTGATTACGACTACGTGCTTGAAGAGCGCTGGGTTAGAGAAGAAGGGTATTTTAAAATTGTACCGGCGGCTATTTCGGATGCATTAGAGCAAGCGCAAATCGACATTGGTGAAATACATCGAATCGTGTTACCGGCCACCAGTGGCACCATTCGTGGTTTGGCTAAAAAACTCAAAGTCGATGGCAACTTATTTGCGGATCCGCTCAATGCCACTTGTGGTGATAGTGGTGCAGCGCACCCTTTGTTAATGCTCGCTTCGAGTCTTGAAGCGGCCGTTCCCGGCGAGAAAATATTGGTACTTGGATTTGGCCAAGGTGCCGACGCGATCGTATTGGAAACGACGCCGGCCCTGGAAAAACTTCAGCACTCTCGCGGCCCCAGTCATTATTTGGCGGAACGCCGTCTTAAAGACAATTACACGTTTTTTCTCTCTGTCCGGGATCAAATTGCCGTTGATTTTGGTTTGCGATCGGAGCGCGATAACCGCACCGCGATGTCAGCGGCCTACCGACGGCGGGACGACATCAGCGGCATGAACGGCGGGCGCTGCACAAAATGCAACACGCTACAGTTTCCGCGCAGTCTAATTTGCGTATCGTGTGGCGCTGAAAAGTCGCAAGAACCTGAGAGCCTTTCGGGTCTTGTCGGTACGGTTAAATCTTTTACAGAGGATTGGCTCGCGTATACGCCGGTACCCCCGCTAATCTACGGCAACGTGGAATATCAGGATGGTGCGAATATTATGCTCGAATTCACGGATTTCGAGGCCGGGCAGGTTAAATCTGGTGAACAGGTGCGAATGGTGTTCCGAATTAAGGACTATGATTATAAGCGTGGTTTCCGTCGCTATTTTTGGAAGCCGGCGCCGCTGCCAGGTGTGAACGCGAGTTAACAAGTATTTTATCGAAAAGTGGCAAACAGCATTTTAGAATCTCGACGATTTTAGGAGATTAACGATGGCGAAGGGTATTAGAGATAAGGTCGCAATAATTGGAATGGGATGCAGTCGTTTCGGCGAGCGCTGGGACTGCGGTCCGGAAGAACTCATGCTCGAATCTTTCACAGAGGCGCTTGCCGATGCGAATATCGATCGTGACGATATCGAAATGGCGTGGCTTGGTTTGTTTTATCAAGAGCAAAGCGCGGGTAAATCCGCGTTGCCACTAAGCCTCACCTTAAAGCTTCCAAACATTCCGGTAACGCGGGTTGAGAATATGTGCGCTACTGGTACTGAAGCGTTGCGCGGCGCCGCTTACGCCGTTGCGGCTGGTGCCTGCGATGTCGCCATGGCCATTGGCGTCGAAAAACTGAAAGACACTGGCTACTCTGGATTGCCAGAACGCAGCAAAGGCACGTTTGATGATTTATGGCTGCCTAACTCGACGGCGCCCGGTAACTTCGCGCAGCTCGCCAGCGCCTATGCCACTAAGCATAATCGCGATGTTGACGATCTAAAACGCGCCATGGCGCATATCTCGGTGAAAAGCCACGCCAACGGCGCACTAAACCCGAAAGCGCACCTAAGGAAAGAAATTACTGAAGAGCAGGCGCTCAACGCGCCGATGATTTCTTATCCTTTAGGTGTTTTGGATTGTTGTGGTGTGAGCGACGGATCAGCTTGTGCCATTGTCACTACGGTCGAGAAAGCCAAAGAAATGGGCATTAAAGACATGGTGGTGATTAAAGCTATTCAACTGGCCCCCAGCGCCGGTCTTGAAATGTCCAATACAGCATGGGACGGCAGCTACTTACTCACCACACGGATCGCCGCGGAACGCGCGTACAAAGAGGCGGGTATTACCAAGCCGCGCGAAGAAATTGACATGATGGAGGTGCACGACTGTTTCTCTGTCACCGAACTGGTCGTGATGGAGGACTTGGGCATTTCGAAAGAGGGCGGCGCCATTGAAGATGTGCTGGATGGCGTGTTCGATCGCGACGGCGAAGTACCGTGCCAAGTTGATGGTGGCTTAAAGTGTTTTGGCCACCCAATTGGCGCGAGCGGCCTGCGAATGGCCTACGAGATGTACACGCAACTCTTAGGCCGGGCCGGCGAACGCCAGCTCGATAGCCCGTCAATTGGTTTAACCCATAACCTGGGCGGCGCACCCAATCGTAACGTCGCCAGTGTGTCCGTTTTTGGACTTCATTCGTAAAAGTATTAATTAGCATCAATTAGAGAATTATTATGAACGCAGTTGCATACCAATCCCCTTGGGAAACGGAAGACCATTCAATGTTTCGCGAATCAGTGCGTCGCTTGGTAGAAGATGAATTTGTGCCGCACAGAGATCGCTGGGCCGAACAAGGTTACATCGAACCCGAATATTGGCAAAAAGCAGGGGAAGTTGGCATGTTATGCGCCGATATCCCGACCGAATACGGCGGCGCCGGTGTTGATTTTGGATTCGACATTATCGGCTACGAAGAAATGCAGCGCGGCTGTGTTTCGAGCTTTGGCGGCGCCATCCAAAGCATTGTCTCGCACTATATCTTGATCTACGGCACCGAGGAGCAAAAGCAACGCTGGTTGCCGAAAATGGCCACGGGAGAATTGATTACTTCAATTGCCATGACCGAACCGGGTACCGGTTCCGATCTCCAATCCGTTAAAACGACGGCGCTTCGCGATGGCGACGAGTATGTGATTAATGGTTCCAAGACCTTCATCACCAATGGTTATAACGCCAATTTAATTTGCGTGGTGGCAAAAACTGATCCATCCGAAGGCGCAAAGGGCGTGTCATTAGTGTTTGTTGAAACCGATGAGCTTGAAGGCTTTCGCCGCAACAAACCGTTGAAGAAAATTGGCATGAAAGGGCAAGATACGAGCGAATTGTTCTTCGACGATTGCCGTACCCCAATTTCCTTTGTCTTGGGCGGCCAGGAAGGTCAAGGTTTCTATCAACTAATGAATCAACTACCACGCGAACGGTTGATTATTGCCGCGGTCAGCGTGGCGGCTATGGAGACCGCGCTTCAGCAAACAATTGACTACGTGAAAGAGCGGAAGGCTTTCAATAAGTCAGTCATTGAATTTCAGAATACAAAATTCAAACTGGCAGAGCAGAAAACGCAAACGAAAATCGCCCGAGTTTTTCTCGATCACTGTATCGATCAATTGATTGCGGGGAAATTGGATGCCGAAACCGCTTCTATGGCCAAATATTGGTGCTCTGAGAAGCAATTTGAACTCATGCACGAATGCCTGCAGTTACATGGCGGCTACGGCTATATGATGGAATATCCTATCGCGCATTTCTTCGCGGATTCACGCGTACAAATGATCTACGGCGGCACCAACGAAATCATGAAGGAATTGATTTCGCGGTCGCTATAATTAAGCTGAATTAATAGTTAAATGCCAGCGTTTTCGGGCCTTTTTTTTTGAATGAAATTATGACCGAAGCCAATATCGATAAATTTTTACGCAAGCATTGGGTTCTCAATAAAGAATTTTTTGTTGATGAT
>JBCCFA010000294.1:0-5977 GCA_039029975.1 Pseudomonadota bacterium | reverse complement strand
CTCGCTCAACCGGGTCAAAGCGTCGATTCTAGTAAAAAACACTACTACGTATTTATCTATGACTGGCGCGAAGATAATGTGGTTAACGCGCGGCGTCTGGCTGATTTTGTCGATCAAATTCGTCGTGATTACGCAAAACCAGATTTGAAAGTCGATATCGTGGCCCACAGCATGGGCGGATTAATCACGCGCTATTTTTTACGCTACGGCCGCACCGACGTTACGAATGATAACGAGTTTCCAGTGAATTTATATGGTGCGCATCGTGTCAGAAGAGTGATCTTACTGGGTACCCCGAATCTTGGATCCGTAAAAATGCTAAATGCCTTCATTGATGGCATTGGATTGGGGTTTCAGAAAATTGGCGCAGAAACCTTAGCCACGATGCCGAGCTTATACCAGTTACTGCCGCACCCTCTAAATGATTGGCTAGTCACCGCAGAAGGAAAAACCTTAGATCGAGACCTGTTTGACATTGAACTATGGCGTCGTTTTGAATGGAGCATCTTTGCGCCAGATACCCGCGAGCGAATCAAAGCGGGTTTTACGAACGAAGCAGCGGCCAACGAATACCTATCGGTGCTTGAGCGATATTTTGAAAAACGTTTGGAGCGGGCGCGACGCTTTGTTTGGTCGCTTACTGTCCCTTTACCAGAGGAACATCCAACCCTAGTCGTTTTCGGCGGCGATTGTCATTTAACGCCCGCGCGTATTTTAGTTGAAGAAATAGAGGGCGTTTCGAACATTAGGATGGACCCGTCGGCGGTTGCAAATCCGGTCAGCGGTGTAGACTACGAAACGCTGTTGCTAGAGCCTGGTGATACAGCGGTAACGAAAGCCTCGCTTTTGGGACGCAACGTGTTGGATCCGAGTGTCCCGCGACATAAATATTCGTTTTTTCCGTTGGACCATGCCATTTTACTTTGCGAGAAACATAACGCGCTCACCGGCAACGTTAGCTTCCAAGATAATTTGTTGAACGCGTTGCTCGTTAGGGACTAACACCACCATTCAGCGATCAACTTTGCGCTTGCGCCTGCTCTCCGATAACATCCACTGATTGTATCGCCCTCGGGAGACGACGCGGACTCGGGTGCCAAATAGATAACTAAGATAACGAGGAGATCCGAGTATGGGCGGGATACTGTCTAAAGACCGTATTATTGCAAAACCAGGCTTTAACCGTTGGTTAATCGCGCCGGCTGCGCTCGGTATCCACTTATGTATCGGTTCTGTTTACGCATGGAGTCTATTTAATCCGGCGTTAGTTAAAAGAATTGGTGTAGTGACCAGCGCCGCCGACGATTGGTCGCTAAAAAGCGTGGTGTGGATTTTCACCGTCGCGATTGTGTTTCTTGGCTTGGCCGCGGCGATTGGTGGTCGATGGTTAGAAACAGTTGGTCCGCGCAAAGTGGGGGTGGTATCCGCCTGCTGCTGGGGCGGCGGATTCATCGTTGGCGGTTTTGGCATTGTCACCGGGCAATTGTGGTTAGTGTATCTAGGCTATGGCGTTATCGGAGGATGCGGTCTGGGACTAGGTTACGTTTCGCCAGTGGGCACCCTAATTCGCTGGTTTCCAGATCGACGTGGTATGGCGACTGGTATTGCAATCATGGGTTTTGGTGGTGGGGCTATGCTTGGCAAACCGATGATTGATGGGTTTTTAGCGTTTTATCATCGACTTCCCGAGTACCTTGGCACTACTGATGCGTTAAATTTAGTGACCGAGGGTGGCCGTCGCATGGTCGAGCGGGCGGGGCAGTTACAAGAAGTAGTGATTGTTGGCGCGAATGATATTCAAAATATGATCGTGCCAGGACAAGAGGGTGCTTACTTAGTAGGAACGGGCGCTGTAGGCGCGGCCGAGACTTTTTTTACGCTCGGTGTGATTTATTTCATTGTGATGATGATAGCGGCATTCTCATATCGCATTCCGCCCGAAGGCTGGTTGCCGGACGGTTGGACGCCGCCCGAAGAAGGCGAAACGAAGAAAATGATAACCCAGCACCACGTTGACATTAATGAGGCGCTGAAGACACCACAGTTTTATCAACTGTGGATAGTACTATGCTTTAACGTGACGGCGGGCATTGGTGTGTTGGCCGTAGCGAAAACAATGATGACGGAAATTTTTGGGACGACCTTGCCCGACATTGTCGATCTCAAATTCGCCGCAACCTATGTGTTAATGATTAGCCTCTTCAATATGGTGGGCAGGTTTTTTTGGGCGAGTACTTCCGATTATATTGGGCGTAAGAACACATACTTTATTTTTTTCGGGCTGGGCATTTTGCTTTACTGCTCCATACCATTTTTTGCGCAAAAAGTGAGTGCTGACCCAGCGGTCGTTTGGCTAGTTGGTTTCTACGCAGCCACTATGCTGATATTCACCATGTACGGCGGAGGTTTTGCCACCATACCCGCTTATCTTGCCGACGTTTTTGGCACGCGTTTTGTGGGCGGCATTCATGGACGATTATTAACCGCGTGGAGCACGGCTGGCGTATTGGGCCCGTTAGCCATAACGTCGCTGCGCGAACGGGCGGTGGGAGAGGCGATCAGCGACTTAGTCACAAAAATTGATCCCGCAGTCTTTCAAAGTACCTTCGGCGCCGGCGTGTCTGAATTGCAGCAATTGGTTGAGGCGAAGACTGTGACAATCGCTAAACTGATGGAGATCGTGCCACAAGGCACCATCGATCCTACGCCCAGTCTTTACAATCAAACGATGTATTTAATGGCGGGACTATTATTCGTAGCGCTCATTTCAAACGCGCTTATGCGTCCCGTAGCCGCTACGCATCATATGCCGGACTAGGCGATATCGGGTTAGCGAATCGGCGAGCGCGGAATCCGTACGCGTTGATTAGTGCGCAGTGAACGCAGTACTTGAGTCATCGAATTGGGTGTTTGCATACGCCGCGGTCGTGACGGTGGACTTTGCGCGTTAGGGACATTGGTGCCATAACCGGCCTTGTCAATCTCTACTCGCCCAAAACTATTCGACACTTCAATGGCGTTTGATGCATCCGGGTCTTCCTGCGCCAATAAAATGATTGTGGCGCTGTCGCCTTCCACCTCGGCGACAAAATGCGTACCGCGGATCCCAATGGTTGCGACACTGGTGCGAAAACGCACTCGCGTAGGCTTCCGTTTTGCGATCAAACCTGTAAACGCCCGCACAACCCCCTGCAAGATAGATGTTGTCGAGCCTTCTGATTCCTCTTCAGCCTCGCTCTTGTATTGATACGAGTCGAGATTAATGATGGTGCTCGCGCCAAGCGTCAGTCTGGTTTTATCAGTGAAGGTAAACTCAAGAGAGGAATCTCTACTCGTGATGAGGCGTTCTTCGGCAAACACCTTATCATTGACCGAGAGCTGACGGATATCGCCTTCCAAAGGTTTCGCATACGCTTTGCCATCCAGTTTGGTCACATGTCCCGCCGGATTAGCGGCCCAGCCAGCGGTACTTAAGCACAAAAAAATAAACAGTATGCTTGGGTGAGCGAAGCGTGAAATGAGGGTTATCATTAGGGCTCTCCGTACTAATATCGGGCTCGAAATAGCGACTTCCACCGTTAAATAATTGGGACTCAATGTTCAGTATTCCGAAACATAATTGTAGCTCATACCTGCGGCGCAGATTGTGTGTAATTTGCGTATTTTTACCGCTGCTTTTCTCTTGTAGCGCAGGGTCGAAATTCACTACGCAAGCGGAAAGCATGGATCTTATCCGCGAGGAATTACTAAACCAAAGTTTGCCTCAAGTATTGTTTCGAACTGACAAGATTTCTGATTCATCTCCGATTCATTTTTACTTTGACGGTGACGGCCGGCCGTGGATTCAGGGAAAACGCATTGCGAAAGATCCGACTAGCCGTAGCAAAGTTATTTTGGACCTTATGTCGAACGATTCGGCAAATAAGATACTAATCGGACGCCCTTGTTACTATCTTCGCGAAGTGAAAGCATTTCCAAACTGCAAAGAAAAATGGTGGACATCTCATCGTTACGGGCAAACGGTTGTCGATATTTTGACCAGCGCGATTGCGCAACAGATCAATAGTTATCAACCCACCGAAGTCATTTTTATTGGCTATAGCGGGGGTGGTACGTTGGCTGCATTGGTGGCGAACCAGATGGAGGATGTTGACGTTGTAATTACGGTCGCCGCGAATTTAAACGTGGACGCGTGGATTGAACATCATGGCTATACGCCCTTAGCTGATTCTTTTGATGCGGAAAATTTTCCGATACTGCCGGCGAGGATTCGCCAGTATCATTTGGTCGGCGGCAAGGACGGGGCGGTGCCGCCAGTTGTGACTAAATCTGTCGCAACTAGGCAAAGCGCTGCAAAAATTATCACTTTCCCTGAGTTTGATCACAGCTGCTGCTGGCCCAAGATTTGGGCCAGCACGCTTGCAGATTTATTAAATTGAATTTGCGATTCGCAGGCTCGGCGTTCGCAAGGTAACTGGCTTAATCAGAAGTTCGCTTTAATGCCGAATTCAAACGCGTGAACGTCTAGATTGTCGTAGTCTAGCAGCCCTTGGTAACGTGCATATCCAACGACTTGATCGCTCAATAAGGCAGAAAGCGAAAAGCCTACGTTGAAAAAGTTTTCGTCCGGCTCGTCTGTAGGCAAGGAAAAACGCGTATTCGAAGAATCGTTAACAAAGCGGCCCACGATCGGTGCGTTTTCATTTTCAAATTCATGAACGTATTCGGCGGTGAAAACTGGGTACACCGTGGTAGTCCCCCACTGCCATTCAGTGCCGATATCGGTACCTAAGGCGATAGTTACAGATTCGAATTCCTGCTCATCAATGATTAGTGCAAGGCCTGAACCTGGTGTCCCCGCAGCGCTGTCTCTCATTCTCTCGGTGAAGCCGTCGATGTCGATATCCGCATAATCAAATCGAACGAATGGGTCAACATGAAAAGTCGATAGCTGGATAATATGTCCCACGGTGAAACTAAATGATAACTCGTCACTTTCTGTTTCGGACAATGCGGCATTTGAAACGGTAACTGGCGCAGCAAGTCCTGTACCCGGTCCAAAAATCGAATAAGCTACGGTGCGATTTTGCTCATGGTCATTATCCGTATAACCGAGCATCGCATCGACATACCAAAACTCGCTCGGATAGTAAGAAAAATAACCGAAGAAACTATCGCTATCGGTATCCATATTCCCGCCGTTATTGTCGATTTCTGCGTCGGAGTTGCGGTAGCCAAATGCGGCACCGACCACCAATCTTTCATTCATTGCAAAGTCGATTCCAGCCGTAAAGCCAAAATCATCCGCTTCAAAACCCGATTCGCGGACTGTGGTATCACGGTCACTCGATGCGTAAAGACCGTTGACGAAGAATCCCCATCGTGATGCGCCGTCTCCGGCGGCCCCGCCGGACCAGTTGAAGCCACTGTTCTGTTGATAAGCCAAACCTGCGCCCGCCGTCCCAGCTCGTAGGGACGATAAACGATCGCCAATGTTGTCGACTTGCGCGCTACCGGCATCGACCTGCGAAGAGGCGATGACTGCATCTTCTTCAGGCGCCATTGCTTGAAGACCATCGCGAGCGTCGTTATTCCCTGAGCCTGTAGCACCCACGATCTCGCCGCATCGTGCTTGGAGGTCATCGTTCACAATTTTTCCCATGCCTGGCGATATGGCTCCGCTTGGACAAATTTGGCCGACCACGAACCCAAGTGCATCCTGGGGCGGCGTTACCCCAAAGCTCTCTAAGTCGGCACTTATCGAGTCTTCGATCTCTTCTAAAGATTGTGCTGTCGCCGTATTAATGCCAACGAGCAACAGTAACAGGCAAGCGATTAGTCGACTTAGTTTCATGCTTAACTCCATTTCGAATTTTTGCATAGGGCATCCAGTTGCATCGATTTTGCAACTGGTAGGCGGTCTATATCTCTCTAAAAATCATAACATTAAGTATAGATTCTATAAATAAAATTATAT
>JBCCFA010000293.1:0-6067 GCA_039029975.1 Pseudomonadota bacterium | reverse complement strand
TTGATATGTTGTACCCAAACGTCATACAATGAATAGCTGTTAAGCACTCTTTCTTGAGATTTGCCCCAGAAAGTCGCTAAATGAGCCGATATTTTGAAAATGTGCTCCAAATAAGAGGAAATTCCCCAAGAAAGAACAGTTTTTTGTACATTTGCGCCAGAAAATGGCAGATTCCTCCTTTTTGGCTGGAATTTCGGTGTTCCTTCCAAAATATCGAATGAAGGTATGAACTTCAGTCACAACATATTAAAAATTCGTGCATTTCGGTCGGGTGAATTATGACTTAGAGGCCATTATGTAAAATATTCTGGAAATCTTACATTTTAATTGGAGAAAATAGGCTAAAAAAGAAAAGTCGAATTTCTCAGGACTGGGTAGAGATTAAATTTGTTGACACCCATTTTTAAAAGTGCCAAAGCATTGGGAATAACCCCCTGGCAATGAATCTCTTGTCGGATTTTATGCCCATAATACGATTTCTACGGGAATTCGCACGTTGAACTTGGGATTGGGGAAGATTCTCAAACGATATTTTTCCTGCTCTCGATCACTTTTTTACGTGATTCAAGGGCGTTGAGTGTGGCAGAACATTGCATGCAGCGCTCAAAACGCTTATATGCATTGCATTCGCATTTTGCATAGAGATAAAATCGCCTTAAAATTGAATAAACCACTTTCATTGGAGACAACGTGTAATAACGGTTAAACGGTAAGGCGCTATCTGGTTGGCGCTCGATCAACGAGTCCATTGCCGATTTGGCATTCTCTGGTTCATTACCGGAGTACGCTAAAATCAATAAAACGTTGGCGGTTTGATTATTGGGTTCGCGCTTAAGCGTCTCTTCCAAAATATCACTGGCTTTGGTGGAGTCACCGCCGCGTAAGTAACTTAACGCCAATTGAATTGCGATGGGCGTCGAATCTGGTGCGAGTTCATAGGCTCGCTGCAAACTCTCAACACCCTCAGTATATTGTCCTTGTTTGGAATAAGCAGAACCGAGCAAGGCGAGGAAGTTGGCATCAGTTTGATTTTCGATGCTGATATCCATATCCATCAACTCGTCGAATGCATTGTCCAAGCGCCCTGCAGCCAGCTGCGCGGCCCCCAGTTGCTTGCGGTACACTTCGTTGTTCGGATCTAGTGCGGTAAGGCGTTGCAAATATTCAATGGCCTGAGTGGTGTCGCCGCTTTCGAAGAACAGTCGTGCTAATTTCTGAAGCGCTTCGCGATGATCGGGATAGCTTTGGATAACGGTACGAAATTGCGAAATTGCGTCCGAGGGACGTTCCTGACCCTCAGCAATTACGCCGCGGAGGAAGGCAACCCGCAGGTCCCCATCAGCGCCCTCAGGTAGTAATTCAAACAAGGCTTCGGCCTCGTCATATTGCTCAAGCCCAGCATTGGCGACGATCCGACCCAAGACCGCCGCGTAAGCTTGCGGTTCTTTTTCTAGCGCTTTTGAATACGCTTTATCGGCCTCTTCATACTTCTCGTCGAGTACCGCTAACTGGCCTTTGATAACCCAAAGACCCGCGCTGTCACCGTCTTCTTCGAGCGCCTCGTCGAGTAGTTGGTGAGCGGTTTCGAAATCGTTAAGTTGCAATAAACTACCGACCAGATTGGAGCGAACGATATTGTCGTCGGGGCGCTCCTGTAGCAGCGATTGCAACGTATCCCTAGCATCTTCAAAACGCCCAACTTGCAGATCCAATTGAGCCTGCAATAGGCGCCAATCATAATTCGAAAAATTCCCGTGGAGCGCAAGCTCTGTTGCGGCTTGCTCATGCTGGCCGGTCATAATAAGCGCCCGCACAACCCCGCGCTCGACGTTATCGTCGCCACCACCAAATTTCTTAGCTCGCTGTAGCTCCTTTAAAGCGGCGCCATATTCGCCGACTTCGAGCTGCAGGAAGCCCAACTTCGCTCGGGCTTCGCGGTTTTCTGGCTGCAGCTGAACGACATTCTTCACTTCGACGATCGCGGCAGCTAGGTCGCCTGCCTTCTCGAAAGCAACTGCATTCGCCAAGTGTTCTTCCGGTGTGGTCGAGTCCCCGCAACCGACTAACGCAAGCGCAGACGAGAGAACCAAGCCCAGCAAAAAGCGTGTTCGAATGGGTAGTGGGAATTTCAAGTTTAGATACCGCTCAACGAGCGACCTTGTTGTGCTTGTAGGTCTTAGGAATCTTTCGGCAGATATTCCGCAATAACATCATCGGCGCTACGATAACCCCCGATCTGTTCGCCGTTTTCAAGATACATGGCAGGTGTGCCACGTAATCCAAAATCGCCGCCTAATTTGTAATGCGTCGCAACTGGGTTATCGCAGGCATCGGCACTCACCGATTTTCCGAGTTTTGATACGGTTAGCGCGTCATTGCGGTCATCGGCACACCACACCGAGACCAGCTTTTTGAAGGACTCCCCTTCGAGACCGGAGCGCGGAAAGGCCAAATACCTCACGGCAATGCCAGCATCATTCAGCGCCGGAACTTCTTGATGAAGTTTCCGGCAATATCCGCAGTCGATATCGGTAAAGACGTAGAGCGCCCTTTGAACCTTACCTTTAGGCCGAAATTCAATGTAATCTTGGTTGCCTAGTGCCGCTAAACTTGCGGCTCGGGCCGCCGCGCGCCGCTCATCGGTCAAATTGCGTAGCTCATTGATATCAATAAGACTGCCGTTAAAAGCATATCTGCCATCTTCAGACATATAGGTGATGGAGGCACCCACGACTAACTCATATAGCCCGGGAATGCCGGTCTCCGTGACAGAATCCACGCTTGCGTCTGGAAGTAGCACCTGCAACTTTTTCGTTAAGCGGTCGCGAATCTCGGGCGTCGCTTCAGCGCCACAAACGGAGAATGCCATGCACGAGAAGACCAATAAAACGATTGGTCGTAGTAGAGTAAAGCCCATCCTACATCCTATTATTCGGTTAAATTTCATCATTTTAGAAGTTCTCACCCGTCAGCGCCATGTTGGCTATACTAAATCTGACTATTCTGTCCTTATGGCGTTCAATATTTGTGAATTACGCTGAATTCCGCGCCTCTAACAAGCTTAACAATGGACGGGGCCTGAAACCCGGTTCGTGACAGGTAAATCTGTCGGTAAGCGACGGCAATGAAATGACGCGTCAAGCAAAATCATCGACCAAAATGCACTGTCTGGATACCTTAATCTTTCTTTATTCGAGGATCTTCTTCCGTGTCGCCTCTTAGCGCGCGTACCGCGAATCAAGCCAAGTTATCGATCAATGGGGTGAGCGCCATTCTGTCGAGACAAGGTTTAATCGACAAACGTACTCAAGAAACAATTCTTGCTAACGGCGATACTAGCGGCGATACGCATCCCATCACGCAGATTGCTTCGTTGGAGCTGGCGAGCACCGGCGAGCAAAAAGGTCCCCTGTCTGCAGAATTGATTACTCGGTCTGTCGCGGAGTTTTTTAACTTACCTTACGTAAGAATCGATCCGCTGAAGATTGATGTTGCGGCTGTGACCGATTTGGTCTCGCAAGGATATGCCACGAGATATCAATTTTTGCCTATTAAGGTGGCCGCAAACCAGATCACCATCGCCACCGCTGAACCAAATGTAGACGAGTGGATTACAGATATACGACCAATCCTCAAGCGTGACATCGAGAGAGTAATCGCCAATCCTGCAGACATATCTCGCTATATCAAAGAGTTTTATGGCGTTAGCAAGTCGATCGGAATCGCCAATAACGACGGCCAAGACCAAAATGTTATCAACAACTTTGAACAATTAACTCAGCTTGGCTCGATTGGCGAGCTAGACGCGGATAATCATCACATCGTTCACTTGGTTGATTGGTTACTACAATTTGCATTCGAACAACGTGCCAGCGATATACACATTGAGCCTAGGCGCGCGAAAAGCAATATCCGTTTTCGCATCGACGGTGTTCTACACCTAGTGCACCAAATAGACACCCAAATTGTGCAGGCAATCACCAGCAGAATTAAATCCTTAGGACGAATGGATGTTGCGGATAAACGGCGCCCACAAGACGGCAGAATAAAAACCAAATCGGATACGGGGCTGGAAGTTGAACTCCGCCTGTCGACAATGCCGACGACCTTTGGTGAAAAACTCGTTTTAAGAATTTTTAATCCTGAAAAATTAGCGCAGTCATTTACGGCGCTGGGCTTCACCGAGGATGACGAGACAATTTGGCAAAACATGGTGGCAAATCCTCACGGGATTATTCTTGTCACAGGACCTACGGGTTCTGGCAAAACCACCACCTTATATTCCGGACTGAAACAGTTGGCGCGGCCGGAAATCAATGTATGTACGATTGAAGACCCCATAGAGATGGTGGAGCCCGCTTTTAATCAAATGCAAGTGCAGCCATCGATAGATCTCGATTTCGCCAGTGGCGTTCGAACTTTGTTAAGACAAGACCCCGATACCATTATGATCGGCGAAATCCGTGACAAAGAAACCGCAGACGTCGCGGCGCAAGCCGCGCTAACTGGCCATTTAGTGCTGTCCACCTTGCACACCAACGATGCGCCATCGGCAATCACCAGGCTGCAAGACATTGGGCTACCGAGCTATTTGATTGGCGCCACTTTGCTCGGGGTTGTCGCCCAACGTTTGGTGCGCACGCTGTGCGGGAGCTGTCAGTTTAGTCAGCCTGTCGATGAAGCGGCCTGGCTCGAAACCTTGGGCGACACACAAGCCGCGTTACCTATACCTGAATTTACGATGGCGGCCAGCGGTTGCGATGATTGCCGTCAAACTGGATTCCGAGGTCGGGAAGGCATTTACGAGATGCTGCATGTGACTGACGCACTGCGCCCCGCAATAGTCCCCGACATGAATCATCGTGAGCTTCGCGAACACGCCTTGGCTAACGGCATGACGCCGTTAAGGCTTGCCGGCGCGCGAAAAGTAGCAAGCGGGGTAACCACGCTCAGCGAAATATTGTCCGTAGTGCCCCCAACTGATGCGAGCTAAATTTCGAACCTGCGCTTACCCTCGCGGATGATGTGCTTGATGTAGATCTTTCAGTCGCTGCCGCGCGACATGGGTGTAAATTTGTGTCGTGGATATATCACTATGCCCTAACAGCATTTGCACGACACGCAGATCTGCGCCGTGATTTAACAGGTGAGTGGCAAAAGCGTGACGCAGCGTATGCGGTGATAGTTCGGTTTTGATGCGGGCTTTGATAGCGTATTTTTTTATCGCATACCAAAAGCTTTGGCGGGTAATTGGTGTGCCCCGGTTACTCGGAAATAAGCAATCGCCTGGTCCTTTATTTTTCATCAGTTCTGGTCGGCCGGCGGTAGAAAATTCACTCAACCAATTAAGCGCTTCCTCACCCAAGGGGACTAAGCGCTCTTTGTTACCCTTGCCAAAGACTCGCACCACGCCCTGTCGAACATTAACCTGCCCCACACTTAGAGAACAGAGTTCAGAAACGCGCAGCCCCGTTGCATAAAGTACTTCCAACATACAACGATCTCGCAGGCCAATGACGGTGCTCACGTCAGGCGCCGCAAGTAGCGCTTCGACATCACTCTCACTCAGCGATTTAGGTAAACGGGAGCCGATTCTTGGCGCATTGAGTCGCGCGGTAGGATTAGCATTGAGCTCTTTCTCTCGAACGAGAAAGCCGAAAAATCGCCGATAGGCAGACAAGCGTCGCGCAGCAGTTCGCGCAGACTTATTGGTTTCTTGCGCTAAAAAGGCAAGCAAATCGCTCTCGCTAGCGACCCTTAATTGACCACCTCGACTGCGTTGAAATTCAGCAAGCAGGCGTAAGTCCCGACGATAAGCGCTTGTGGTATTCGTGCTGAGGCCGAATTCCATCCACAAATGATCTAGAAATCTATCAATAAGGTCTTCAGATTCACTCACACCGTTTAGTTTATATTCGTATGATTTCTTGTCCACCAGCAGCAAGTGAACGAATAGAGGCTGAGTTCGACTTACAGTACAATAGCCAAAAACTTAGCGGGTTCGTTTTCTCTTCTCGGCCTGCTGACTAAAACCAACAAATACCAAAGCGCGTTGCAGGAATGGGAG
>JBCCFA010000292.1:0-6108 GCA_039029975.1 Pseudomonadota bacterium | reverse complement strand
TCTACTTGGACGCAAGAGACTGAAGGAGATATTTCTGTCTACTTATAACGATATTAATTTTCGCCGGCTAAGTAAAACAAATTATATATGTGTGCGTAAGCGGCGACAGGGAATCAGCTTAAAAAAAGCAATAGGCTTCGAGTGAGTGGTTTCATAGGCGAGACGTCCGAGCTTCCTACGTCCATTAGCCAAACTAGCAATTAGCTTCACATAACGTTCGAAAAAATAGGCAATTAATAATTAGTTGGTGAGAGCGTGTCGTTTAAAGAGATTTTCTATAATAAGTCGCCGATAATACTGCAGAATCTGCTTTGTTCTGTGGAAGGCGCCAGGATAAGGGCAAGTCGATACGCTAACGGATATTGGCGAATGCGAGAGCGCTTTCTAACCCAGTCGAAGCTAGATTCTCAGGCGCTTGAGAGTTTTCAACATGACAGGCTGCGACACCTTTTACGTGCGGCAATGCATACTCAGTTCTGGGCGGAGAGGTTTTACCAGTATGATGTCGATATCGAAGCTGAAGACTTAGATCCGCAGATCGGGAAGTTGCCAATCTTAACCAAAGCCGAGGTTCAGCAAAACGCTTCGCGAATTATTAACCCGGAGATAAATCGACGCCATATTTCTTGGGCCCACACAAGCGGAACTACAGGAGCAGGGCTGGTCTTTCCCGTAACCCGCGATTTCGTTTGGGCTCAATGGGCGGTGTGGTGGCGCTATAGATACGTCCATGGCGTCAATGAGAACGATTGGTGTGGTTATTTCGGAGGAAGGTCGGTTGTTCCCATCAAGCAAAACAGCCCGCCTTATTGGAGATTCAATCGTCCTGGCAAGCAGATTATGTTCAGTGGGTATCATTTGAGCGAAGAATCGGCGGAATCGTACGTAGATCAAATCAGAAGGTCGGAAGTTCAATGGTTACATGGATATCCGTCAGTACTCTCTTTGCTAGCTTCCTATATTGCCGATCTCGGTCTTGACGTGGGAACTAAAATTAAGATTGTAACGATTGGTGCTGAAAGCCTTCAGAGTCATCAAAAAGATTTGATCCAGAGAGCGTTTTCGTGTCCTGTCCGCCAGCACTACGGCCTTGCCGAAGGCGTTTCAAATATATCCGAATTCGCTGACGGCAAATTGTATGTCGATGAAGATTTTTCGCTAACTGAATTCGTGCCGGGTGAAAATGAAACCTACAGAATTATTGGGTCCAGTTGGTATAACCTGGCGTTTCCTTTGTTACGTTATAATACTGGTGATTTAGCCGTAATATCCGAGCCAGAGCAGTTTAAAAAACCGAGAATAGTTGAATCTATCGACGGTAGGAAAGAGGATTTAATAACTTTGCCGAATGGTCGTAAAATTGGGCGGCTGGATCATATTTTCAAAGATTTAACTTCAATCCGCGAGGCTCAAATTGAACAAATAACGATTGAGTGCGTGAAATTTCGTATTGTTCCAAACGCTTCATTTGATGAACAGTGCGAAACGGAATTGATGAATGAAGCCAGGAAAAGGCTTGGTGATGAAATTAGGATCGATATAGAGCATTGCGCAGAGTTGAAGCGAAGCTCAAATGGGAAATTACGCTTCGTTGTTTCCAGTCTTAATTAATATTCTATTGTTAAAGGCTGTTGCCTGTTGAAACAAATCCTCCAAAACTTAAATTCCGGTGAAACGGTGCTTGAAGACGTACCAGTGCCCCATTGTGTGCCTGGAAGTCTGCTGATAAGGACACGCAAAACGCTAGTGTCTGCCGGTACTGAGCGCATGCTGGTGGATTTTGGCAAGGGGAACTTGTTGCAAAAGGCTCAACAGCAGCCTGATAAAGTGCGCCAGGTACTTGAGAAGGTAAAGACGGACGGTGTCATACCCACCGTGGACGCTGTTCGCAACAAACTGGATACGCCTTTGCCATTAGGGTACTGCAATGTCGGAACGGTGGCAGAGTCCGGGGTTAGCGAATTTGCAGTTGGCGACCGCGTCGCTTCAAACGGCAAACATGCCGAGTACGTGCTAGTACCGCAAAATCTTTGTGTAAAAATCCCAAATACCGTTGATGATGAGTCGGCGGCCTTCACTGTCATCGGAGCGATTGCCTTGCAAGGCATACGCTTGATTCGCCCCACGCTTGGAGAAACCGTTGTGGTGACGGGCCTTGGCCTGATCGGTCTGGTCGCTGTTCAGCTGCTCCGAGCCCATGGTTGTCGGGTTCTTGGGATCGATATGGACCCGGAGAAACTCGCGGTCGCAGGACAGCTCGGTGCCGAGACAGTCAATATTAGCGACGGGCAGGATCCGCTAGCTATCGCCGAACAATTTAGCCGCGGTCGCGGCGTCGATGCGGTATTGATCACCGCATCGACCAAGAGCAACACGCCCATCCATCAGGCAGCGACTATGTGTCGCAAGCGCGGACGCATAGTGTTGGTCGGTGTTGTAGGCATGGAGATGTCGCGCGCGGACTTTTATGAAAAAGAAATATCTTTTCAAGTGTCTTGTTCATATGGTCCGGGCAGATACGATCCGGATTACGAGGAGAAAGGGCAGGACTATCCATATCCCTATGTGCGTTGGACGGAACAGCGAAACTTCGAAGCGATTCTCGATATGATGGCCGATGGGCGTTTAGATATGCAGCCTTTGATCAGCCATCGTTACCGGCTCGACCAGGCTACAGAGGCTTATGAGCTGATTAGTGCAGGCAAACCGCTTGGAGTGGTACTGGACTATCCCGACCAGCCTGAGGACGCTGCGGCAAACTTGGTGCGCACGCTGTCGATTGGTGATTCGCGTGGGAACGTGGGTTCGCCAGGGATCGCTGTTAGCTCGACACGAGCGTCTCTGGGTTTTATAGGTGCGGGTAATTATGCGAGTGCGGTGTTGGTTCCCGCATTCGCCAAAACTAGCGCTGAGTTGCGGGCAGTCGCGTCGGCGACTGGAGTTAGCAGTGTTCAAGTCGCAAAAAAACACGGTGTTGCTGTGGCCTCGACCGACAGCGAAGCGCTGTTAAACGATCACGCAATCAATGCGCTTGTTATCACGACGCGGCACAATAGCCACGCGCAATGGGTCCGCAAGGCGCTCGCCTGTGGCAAGCATGTTTTTGTCGAAAAACCCTTGACTCTGACCCGTACTGAACTGGACTCATTGGAAACATGGACCGCGGAACAGCCAACCCTTCCTTTACTAATGGTGGGCTTTAATCGTCGATATTCTCCTCTGATAACCCCGCTTAAACAGGCGCTGCTGCAGGCCGCCGAACCTTGTGCCATGACAATGACCATCAATGCCGGCAATATACCGGCAGACCACTGGACGCAGGACCGCGCGATTGGCGGTGGACGTATAATTGGCGAAGCTTGTCATTTCGTCGACTTACTACGGTTTCTTGCGGGCAGTCCGATAGAGACAATCAGAGCAACGGCAATGGATAGTAGGTGTATGGATACTGTATTGCTGCAAATACGTTTTGCTAACGGTTCCATCGGCAGCTTGCACTATTTGGCGAACGGAACTAAAGCCATACCAAAGGAACGCCTTGAGGTGTTTTGCGCTGGCGGTATTGCGCAACTCGATAACTTTCGCGCACTCAAGTCGCACCAATTTCGCGGTTTACGTTCGCAACGCCTGCTGCGCCAGGACAAGGGCCAAACCCATTGTGCAGCGGCCTTTGTCAATGCGATTGAGTCTGGCGACGGTTCCGGGCTTATTCCGCGGCACGAGCTGTTTGAAGTGGCCCGGGCTATCTTTGACGCGGATGATCAATTGCGCGGCTGATGTGCCAGCGCAGAGCATGAGCGTATTTTTCTCTCCTCCAGCAGCGCCGACGATCGCTCTTAGTTTTGACCGCGAAGGTCCCTCTGCAGTCCTCGAGACATGCGTTCCTTATGGTCTTGCAAAGAGAGGCGGCCGGTGATCCAGCGCGTCGCTCGAATTTTTTACACACTCTGTTATCTACGCTTGTCGCAGATTTTCTTTTACGCTCTGCGACGGGGCCTACCGCCTCGCGAGGTATCCGGACCGGACGACGTGCCGGCAATCAACAATCTCTCACTTGTATCGCCTTTGCCAATGCCCGATCTAACGCCGTCGCTCTGGTGCTTTTGCTTTCTCAACAGCGAACGGACATTTGATGCCGTCTCCATGAACTGGCGACCGGCCGATCAAACACGGTTGTGGCAATATAACTTGCATTATTTTGATTACCTGCGAGCTCCAGAACTCAACGCGGTCGAAAAGCAACAATTGATCGAACATTGGATTGCTAACAATCCCCTCAATTGCGCACCGGGATGGGAGCCGTTTACGACCAGTTTGCGGATTGTGAACTGGATCTTTTTTCTACTACAGAACCCAGCACAGGTAACCGATACGATAAGTAAGAGCCTATATCATCAAACGCTTTGGCTAGAGCGTCACGACGAGCGACACATACTCGCAAATCATTACTTCGAGAACCTAAAGGCTCTTTTCTTCGCAGGCTGTTTTTTTCCTGGAAATGACGGACATCGCTGGCGTCGCCGTTCATGTAAGGAAATCAGCGAGCAACTAAAGGAGCAGCAGCTTGCCCATGGGGGGCACTATGAGCGTAGCCCTCAGTATCACTGCCTGATGCTCGAAAACTATTTGGATATCTTTAATCTGGCGAGCAGTGGCACGGATAGAGATCTCGTAAAGTTAAAAGAGGAGTTCGGGGCTGAGTCGAGGGCCGCTCTCGACTGGTTGCGGAAGATCGTAATGCCCGATGGCAACATACCGTTATTTAACGATTCGGCTTTTGGTGTGGCGCCCTCATTAGAGACGCTGGAATCATATGCGCATCAACTTGGCGTGGTTTCATTCGCGCCCGGGGGGCAACAGTCTGGCGATAGCCAGTTAGTTGCCCTAGAGGAAAGCGGGCTTTACGGTGTTCGTTGCCGTCAGGATATGTTGCTAATGGATTGTGGCGCTATTGGTCCGGACTACCAGCCCGGGCATACGCATTGTGACATGCTCAGTTTCGAACTAATGTTCGATGGTGAACGGATAATTGTGGACACAGGAGTTAGCGGATATGAACCAGGCCCGGAGCGCGAACACGAGCGCTCCACGGCGGCGCACAACACCGTGCAAATTGATGAACTCGAGCAGTCCGAAATTTGGGGCGCCTTTCGCGTAGGGCGCCGGGCACGTAAGCTCGGTGCCCGGGCTGAGCGAAATGCCGATGGTGCGGTGATTGCTGGTAGTTTTGATGGTTTTTTCGGAGACGGCGTATGGCACCTGCCATCTTTTCGGCACGAACGGCAGATTCATGTTGCTCTATCCGAGGGCTGTATCCGTGGCTTGGAAGTGATTGACAATCTTCAGCCGCTATTTCCATTAACGCGCTCGCGTGAGCGAACTTCGATACACACCCTGCAATCGCGCATCCACCTTCATCCAAATATGAGCGTCGTACCAATTGCAGCCAGAAAAAACACCGAAACGCGAGCAGATAAGTACGCTAAAGGTGATATTGCGCGAGAGGCCGGCAGTGCATTTGAGCTATACCGAGCGGGTGATTTGATTGCTGAACTAAGAGTAGCATTTCCGGTGAATACTGAGTTGGAGATCGGGGAACGTGATTTACAGGTGGCGATTGAGCCGTCAGTATATTGTCCTCAATTCGGCATGCGTCTGCAGAATCATTGCATCACGCTCAATTTGCGGTCTCGTCTACCCGCGACACTTTCCTATGTGATAGAGCGGCGTTAGTGATGAGCAGAAAGTGCTGTCAAGATTTTTCTGATCGCCCCTTACCGCCTGAACTAACTGTCCTTTTCAAACAGAATTTCGGTTACGGTTAGTGGGTAATCCCCAAAGACATAGTGTTACGGTGGTCAGCTTTGTTCTAAGACACGGTTGTTCGATCAGATTTGGCGGCACGAGAACGGAAACCACTCACATCAGTTGAAAAGCGCTTATGACGATATTAGCTATCTACAGCAATTCGATCACAAGCATTTCAATCTGTAACGTCTCTAGTATTGACACCACTGCGATTCGATGTAGCGACTTGACGTCGCTCTATTTTTTCAGAACTTTAAATCTTAAGTTCACTGTCGAAAATGTTCGCGATTTCATATATTT
>JBCCFA010000291.1:0-6151 GCA_039029975.1 Pseudomonadota bacterium | reverse complement strand
CTCTGACTTGATGGTCTCATCTACCATTTAGTACGTCTCGATAGTCGAACTAGGAAACTCAATTTTTAAATCTTTCGAGCTCGCCCAATAGCGCATTATTTATGGGTTCGATTAATTTCGCGCCCGGTATCAGGTTTTCGTTAACGATGTTTTTGTTCAAAGATTGTGCTGCTTTAATTATGGAACTGGTGATACCGACGAGCTCATTAGTTCCCAAGCCTAAATCTCGTGACGTCGTCGTACTAATCGCGCTAATCAGTGCGTCAAAATTGCTCTGCTCAGGATGCAACAAATCCGCAATGCGATCCAAACCAATAATATCGGCAAGGTGAGGTTTACCTTTGTCGAAAAGCATCTTATCGATACGCTTGAAATAATCGAAATCCTCAAGCTCGTGCGATTCGAGATTCCAAATATCGCAATAATCTCCGGATATCGAATCAAGCGCACCATTATTTACTGAGGTTCGCTCGCGTAATCCGAATCGGCTGATGTGATCCAGGATGGCATTGACCGCATGACGCGCAGACTCATTAGCGGCTTCCATTGTCGTCATACGAGTAAATGTGCGCATATAGTGGCCGCAAAATACAACTCGATTATCGTGTATACGATAGCCGCCGTGCGGCGCCTGCCAAACATCTTTGCTATCGCTATCGTTCCTGATCTGACTCACAGTGCCTGGAACCCAGGGCATACATTTCGGGCGCTTCTCCCAGTCTCCCGCGTTGTTAACCAGAAATGGCGTTAAGTTTCTGCTGAGCGTATGACCGTCAAATTCTAGGTTTTCATCAACGTGGAAAAATCTTGGTTTGGGTAACGGTAGATTTGTTACGGAGGCGTTTTCGCCTCTGACCGACCTTAAGCTCTCTTCGATTTGGCGCCAAACTTCTACAGCAACTTCTTCCTTCGAGGAAGAGTCGAGAAAACTCTTACCGGTGTAACGAGAAGGTTCGCGCGTGGCGCCTATATCGACCGATAGTATTCCACGGAGTTTCACACCATCGACGCTGCGAGAGGATTCAGCCCAAAACTGCTTTTGAGAAATCACGGATAATCCCCATTCAGTTTCTGGCAAATACACGTGCCCACGGACCAATCTAAAGTCCTGTTCAAAATAATATTGAACACCCGTGAACGTTTGAAAACGGTCACTTGGTTCGGCGCCGTACTGATGCGTTGGTATACGTGGCGAATCAACCATTTGCTCGCTTTCGACAAACTCGGGCGAGTCGCTAACAAAGCGCGGCGCGCTGAAATCGCTTCCTGAAAGGCATTCGTTAACGAAACGCTCCATTTGTCGTAACAGCCGTGGCGATAGTTGCTGATTCATCCAAAAGGTCAGGCGTAAATCTTCGACCTTTGCGTGACGCTGCCGGACTTCACCAGTGACATCAAGCATGGAGGCAAGCGTGCTTCTTAAGACTTGCATACCATCGTCGCCGTTCATGGCAATCGAATGTATGCGACTGAGCAACCAAACCAACATTTCGTGTCCGGTGGAAACATCAACTACCCGTTCTCGACAATGCGCCACTAGTTCATATCGATAACTGTTAGTTGGGATTTTGTGGGTGACATAGGTTGCGTAACGGCGTAAGTCTGCGGGAACGCCGTTGGAGGGCCACCGGGCGGTAACACGCTCCGCTTCGATAGCATCGAGCGCCATTACAACGTAATCACTAGCCGCAACTCTCTCGCTCAGCCCATTGGACAAATCATCGGTCGCTGATTCATTTTTCGGCCACTCCATCAGGATTTCTAACGCGCTATCGCTGACGTTAGTAATGCTTAGCAAATTGCCGTGATGGAATTTGACCCCCAAGTCTTCGAGATACTCGCGCCAGTACACAAACCATGCGTCGCTGGTGGGACCGCGTAAGGTGTTATCGGTGTACTCTCCGCCCAGGACTTGGTCCATTAACAATTGCAAATACACGTTAAGCTGAGTGCGCGCGTCGCCATGCTCAGCATCCATAGCGACCAAGGCTTGCGGGGCCGCCCGCACCACGTTGAGGAAATCCTCGTGATAAAAACCCTCGCCCCCGAAAAAATCTAACATACTGATGTTCTCGTAATCCGCCGCGCGACGCTCGGAGCAAGCCATTAAGTAGCGGATTAACTTAAACAAGAATCTGGCCAAATCGCGCTGCTTAAACCCTAATCCATCGACCAATTGCATGTATTCCTTACGCAATCCTTCAAGCGTTCTGGGCCGGGTGCGAGAAAGATTTACGTATTTGTCTGGTGTAGCAAAAACTTGTTCGAACGTGGGTTGTAGCTGATCGAAAGTGGTGAGATGCGGCGGTTTTAGTTGATCTTCATCGTTGTGCCGAATTGGTGTACGTTTCATCGTATCGAACAAGTGCCGATAAAAACTTGGAAAAAAACGGTATCCGTGCTCGCCCGGAATTTTATCCCCCTGCATCTGTTGCCGCGGATATTTTCTTCTATCATCGATTTCTGCATTGAGCTTTGGGAACCCGTCGATACCGTCCCATTGCGTTCGCGCGATTCCACCAATTTGCACGTCAGTTTCTCGAGTTGCTAAGCCGGCGGCTTGCTTTTCAAGTACCACAACGTCAAAGCCGCGCTCTACCAGTTCATGAGCTGCTGATAGACCAGCAATACCACCTCCGAAAATCGTTACCCGCGGTCGATCGTCGCCAGCGCCTGCCGACTCGGTAGAGTCTTTCGAATCAATTTCTATTTTTTGGATTGCGGAGTTAACTGGCTCCGCCTTTCCGGTCATGGGAATATTAACTTGACGCCTTTTCAGACCTTCCACTGCGGCGTCGTTAAGCTGCCTATTTGATGAAAATAGAGCTTGCCACCAAAGCCATTCAACGCGACTTTGCAACCAAACCACCTTAAGGTTACTCGCTTCACCACCCAATCGCTGAGCGCGAGAGACAACCGTCGACAAAAACTCGCGGGTACCTAAATCGATCAGATGCCAGTAGTGGCCATCCGGCCTCGTGGGCCTAATCATGCGACGGGACTTGGGTTCGAGGATCGCCTCCGCAGCAACGATCACGTCAATTAGCTTACGCGCCCCAAGCACCCAGGCATCGTCTTCGCCAAAAATTACTTCACGTAGCTCGCCAACCCACGCTTTTTCCGGGGGATCCAACAATAACAAGCTATCACTTAGATTCGTAAACCACGAACTGAGCGGTTTAAGAAATTTCTCAAAGTGGTTGAGCGCCAAAATTAAATTTTCGTGCTGGTCGATAAAACGTTGGATGCTCACCCGCTGGTCAAGGGTCTCAGCATCGCTTCGCTCTAGAAAAGGAAAGTGCTCGTTCGTTACGTTGGGCGCAATGTTACGTTCGCCTAACTCACTAGTTGTTGTGGAATCGAAACAGCGCCGAAAACAATTAATACAAAATTCATCTTCGAGGAGTTCCACGTCGTAATCGGGCCCGCGTAAGCGCCGAACTGAGTTTACCGTGTCCGTAAAGGACGCGACGGCAATGTCGCCGACCAGGTGAGAATGCTTGAGAATTTCTATCACCGAAGCTTCGGTCAAAGCGATGAGCGCTTCCGATATCACCCGTCGCCAACTGTTTTCAATCGTTTCTCGACTGTCGTTGGGTCTTGCGCGCAACAACTTAATGAAAAAACGAACGGTGAGTTCGCCTATGAAGCGTTCGCCATCCAAACTTCTCACGGATTTATTGCGGGCGACCGCCTGTGGTTCCACGTTGGCAAAATCTCGCGGTACCGGCCCTGCATTCATGTCTGCGAGTAGCTGGCGCACAGAGTCGCTATCGTCAGTGCTCGCATCTTGATGTGGCGTGCGCATGTGATTCAGCAGAAAACGCCAACGCGCTGATATTATCCACTCAGTTTCGCGAGCGATGCTCCTTAGCTCGGATCGCCAAGCATGCTGTATCTCAAAAGGGGGTTCTGGGGATAGGCCAGACGAGGAATCGTTATCGCTGTTTTCTGTCACGCTTAAGCCTCCAATGCTTTTACCAACTCTTCCGCTTCGTCGATTCTCAGGAGAGCTGCAATGAAGTACTCGGACGCACTCAGGGCGCAGGTTAGCTTCCCTATCGCGCCGGTCACTTCTACTTTCCCTAGATAGACAGCCTTCGTTAAACTTATTCTACCGTGAACGAGATCAATTACGATACTCCGATCGCCGGCAACAACAATATCATTTTTTTCGCGCTCGCTTGTTTGAAATATTTCACCGTCGCGCGCTGCCAAAATTAAGAACGAATCGAAATTCAAACGCAGGGTCATACCGTCGAGTCGTTCCGCGATCGCTGCGTACGCTATAGGTTCACTTAATTGGATTAGTCTAAGCGAGCGACAAAATATGCCTTCGACCGATTCAGACACGAACGACCTCCAGCAAACCTGGTCCGCTGAATCGAATGTCGCGCCCAGCGCAGCGCCCTTCCACATTGACCACGGTGCTCGCCTCGTTCATCCGGACAACTTTGCAATAATCAACGTCGCTAGGTACCAATACTTGGCCACGAGTGCCCGCGGCAACATCCAAGCGCAACCATTCGTTTCCGCGTTTCGCGGTAATGACCGTCTGGTCAGCAACGTCCAAATCATCATCGGGCGTTAACATAGCTGCGGCGGCGGGTATACGCCCAGCAATGTGTCGGTTTTTTGACGCACCACTGAGAAAATCAACCTCGGCGTTGCGGAAATAGCGCAGATGATTGCCGTTCTCGAGCAGAAATAAACTGGTGGCCGTAACTGCGTTTCTTGATTGCGAATTCATGCGCGCATAAACAATTGCCCAGGGCGATTCGATATCACTCGGCATGGCGCAACCCCATTCCCAGGAGAAATCACCACCCCATTGAAAACGACCCCAGTTGTGGTCGTGATAAGCAAGTCGATTTTCGAAGGTGAATTTTCGATTATCAATTTCTACCCAACCACTCGCCCGCAATCTAGGCACTAAGCACCAACTCAAGTGGCTGCCTTTGCCAAGCGGAATATTGTGTGTCAGAGAGGGAATAGATTCTGGCTGCAGTGAGACTGCTAACTTTAGTGGTCCATTCGGTTGCCAAATTTCATACTTGCCGTCCCGCCAGGCCATCCCCGCACTTTCGAAAGAAGCATCTATTTCACCCCGCTTCACGCGAAAGCTCCGACAACGATCCACTTGTCCGCGCCACTCGGCGGTAGAAAAAATCGTGATCACGCGAGCCTTCATTGGTTTATCGGGATTTTCTCCGACTTCGTCTATGTTGAGATTGAACACCAAAATCCATTGATCAGAAAAGATCACGAAATGCTGCCATTCTTTAAATGGAATAAGGTGGCGGTTTTGCGTTCGAGCTTGCGTGGCACCGCGCCAATAGTCGGCTTGTTCTATCACCTTAGCGAGATTTGCACTCATCGCAATAGATTCTCAACGTGTTCGAATCCTAAAGAAGCGATTCGATCCTCTTCTTTCTGAATTTTCTCTTCGACCACCCATGTGCTAATTACCGCATTGGATTTCGATTTAAGGGCCACTAGTCCAAGGAGCGCATCAATAAATTCGGACGGCTGCGATGCGGTCACTGGTTGCACACCGGTATAATCCTGCTGCGCCATTCGCAACAATTCTTCCAAGTTTTCCCCGGCGCTCACCGCACCTAAAACGGCGAATAAGAATGTGTCACTGTCGCTGAATTGGGGTTTCGGTTCAAAAATCATCACAACACTTGATCAACGTCGCCCAACTCGCTGAGTACCGCTTCTAAGTCACGATCGAGCGCGCCTAAAAAACCATCGATATAGGTGGACGGTAGTTCGCTATTCTGCTCGGCTAACATGCCGCCGGTTACGCCTTCGAACAAGGTGCGCGCTTTGGCCAGCGCCGGAGAATTCTCTAAGCGCGATTTCAGCGCCCCACCTTGCTCCGTCATTGCGTACTGACGCCCTTCTCGGATCAACGCGGCGTAGAGCGCCTGTCCAGCAATCGGGTATTTCAGTAACAATAATTGCGCTTCTCTCAATCTCTTTAAGATGACGTCTTCAGACTCTAGCGCGCCGTCTTGTCTGCTGGCTTGGATGGCGGTGAAGTCTTTGTTGTAGTTTTCTAACAACTCCTGATAGGAATCCAAAATATTTTCAAGTGCACGGGTTATTGAGTCCGCTTGATTCGTGAGATCACTTGGCGTGTCCG
>JBCCFA010000290.1:0-6155 GCA_039029975.1 Pseudomonadota bacterium | reverse complement strand
TAAAAAAGCCCACGGTACTCTTCGTTGTCGGGCGTGTTAGCTTCATCGCCACTAAAACGGGCATATCTATAATTCAATTTTGGGCGCCAGGGTAGGCTGACAAATTCATACTGGGCTTCGATATACCATCCCGTCGCGTCGTTATTTTGTCCACCCCCGTCTTCATCGACCCCGCGCTCCAGAACGAACTCCCCGAAAAGAGTCAAATTCGACAGCGTCGAAAAACGAAGATCATGACCTCGGATATTCCAAGCTTGGATGCCGTCCAAATTAAATTGATTACCTTCGAAGACTTCCAAAAACAACGCGCCCACTTTTCCCCATTTAAAACTCGACGTTGTTTCGATGTTTACGCCTGCAACCCGGCTGTCCCCAAGGTCACGATCTGTTCGCAACCAAAAGACTTCAAGTTTTGCATGGTGTAACGACAATTTCGCGACTGCCGAATTGCGCCACGCTAAGAAAGAGCCAGTCCAATACTGGCCGTCTTCGCCGCCCTGATTGAAATTACCATCGCCCACGATAAAACCATCACCCACAGTATATTCTTGAGCACCAAAGGAGATATCTACCGTCTCGTTACGCCAGCCGACGTAGCCGTGATCTATTTCAAAAGCTTCGTCACCCGATCTCGCGACCTGCCCGCTGATCTCACCGTCTAAGGTAGTAGTGGCTAAAACCGCAGAAAAGCCTCCGTAAGCTTCACCGTGCGCCTGCCGCCAACTGGCGTTAACGCCTGGTTTAATTGATAGGTAAAGGGTGGACCGCTCGCGCTCGCCGATATCGTCCAGCGCGCCAAGCCCGAAATTGATACCGGTACCGTATTGCAAGCCCGCGCGCAAATTTAAACTCGGGTCGAAAGTGATATCGTTAAACTGAAGCGTTTCAAATGCGTGTAGCGTTGTTAGCTTTAACAGCGCAACCAACAGTACGGTAACGCGAACCAGCAGCTTACGTGTAATCCCGTTCAACTTTAAAGCGACTTCCAATACGGCATTCGACCTTAAAGCGGGATCGGCGCTTTATTCAAGGTCGGCCAGAAATCCGGATCATGTCCATAAATTATCTTTGCACCATTGGCTCGGAGCTGACGAAAAACCTCCAGCGACTTTATCGTCTGATCGCGGTCATACATGACGCCCGGTAAAGCCATTTCATCTAAGGTTTTCTTGAGGTAACACGCATCACCAGTTAAAACATACTCGCCATTATCCGTTCGGACACGCAAGGATTGATGCCCAGGTGTATGACCATAAGTGGGAATACAAACCACGCTGCCATCACCAAAGATGTCATACTCGCCGCGGATTTTCTTAATATCCTGGCCTGTCTCGTAATCGGTACGGATGTATCCACCTTGGTCCTCGTCCTGCGTAGCCCAATCCCACTCTGGCTGCTGAATGATCACTTCCGCGTTACACGCCGCACAATTGCATCCGCAATGGTCAAAGTGCAAATGCGAATTAACAATATAATTTATCGATGCGATATCAATATCGACCGTTTCTAGTCGCTTATCGATCGTCTGGTCTTCCGTAAAATGAACCTGCGTGACCTTTGCCAGGCGCTCCCCTAAGTACTCCACGGGATCGGATAAGGTCTGCGGATTTAAACCCGTATCAAATAAAACCCGCCCCTTTTTGTGCTCTATCAAGAAAGAGGGAATCGGCGCACGCATCATGCCTTCCGGTCGACCTTCGAAGAAAATCGCCAAGGGCATCGTTAGTTGACCACACTCAAAGGCGAAGATCTTCGCACTCATCATTCGTTTCTCCGTAATTGGATAACTAGAGTTTATTTCTCAAAGAATTCTTTGTACAACGACATCTAAACAATCGCTGCTTTGATCCATACCCTATTGTCATGAAACGCGGCGTCACCACTTGGCGCTACCGGATCTGAATCAGTTAGGCTATTTATGCCCTGGCCGCGTTTAAACGCATGATCTCGCCAAATAATCTGCCCCGGATAGAAGCCCAAGCATACACCTGGTAACCAGGTCTTGGTCAGGGCAGGAGGACGAGTGCTTTATTCTAATAACTTAGTTATCGTGGACATACTATAACGAAGTGGATACTTAACCCAACGTGTTATGTTATGTTTTCCTTGCAGTCAGGTTCCGCAATGGCCCGCGCCATTACATAGTCCCCGCAAACCGTCACTGGAATATCCGATGAGAGCACTAATTGTCGTTAGTTTTTGCGTATTACTCAGCAGCTGTTTGAATAGTAACGACGTTAGAATGTCGAGTGAGCACGCCCAGTTTGTCAATAATGTCGGTGTAATTAGCCTGCTTGATGCCCATGCAAACATCCACTACGCGGCGCAAGAACCCAAGGATATTATTGACCGCCAGGCCGTGATCGCAGGTTGGGAAATCAATCGGGTCGTCGCCGACCACCTCGTCGAACGGATGAGAAAAAAAGGATTCACGACTCGGGCATTATATATAGATCGCGCCGATTTAAACCCGTACGACAATTCTTGGGCTAAAGCTAATACCAGCAGCCTTCACGAAAGACTCTACGAAATCGGCGCCAATGCCGGCGTCGACATGTTAGTTGTGGTTTATCGCAATCGCGTGAATGAGTTTATTACCAAAGGGCGTGAAAAAGTGCGTGGTTACGGTGTTTTTAAAACCCATCGCATCGAACCTCATTTGTATGCCGCCGTTTACGTTGAGGCGATTGAGATCAACAAACGGTATGTGCTTGGGAAAGCCGTAGGACAAAAAGCTCAGAAACTCGCAGGAGATAGTTGGCAACTGGGGTTCAAACCTGGTAAGGAAGCGCTACGCTTACCGTTTACCAGCATGGATAGTGAAGCCATGGAACTTCAGGAATTAATCAAACTGGCTTCGCTACTCGCTGCCCAAGAGGCTGGCCTGTCTAACTGAAGCGCCGTCGTCAATTTACTTGTTTTTTTTGTTCCCAAGCATCTACTGCCTTTGCCACAGAGGTTGCCGCTTGGCGCAAATAGACTGCACAGAGTTCGTCATTTTCCGCTAGTTGCGCCTCCCAAGCTTTTTGCAGCTGGACGCTTTCGGCGCCGAAAATATTCTCGCTTTGCAAGGTCGAATAGGCTTTAGATAACGCTGCTGTCATTGCGCTAATCGACGTCTCTTCAACCTCATATTCGTTCAGTACCATTACGCACGCAGCAACTGGCGCTTGTTCGAATACCGATGAAGCTGACGATTGACCTAGTGCGCCCCACTTATCCTGATAGCGATCCGCCATGCCTTTAACGAGTACCATTAAACTAATCATGCACGGCAGTTCGTTAAACAAGTAAGGATCCCCACGCGCCGCCGCAAGTTCAGCCGCAGCCTTGAGCGCCGGCGCCACGATTTGTTGATATTCCTCCGGCAGTAAGCTTTCGGCGACCGTCACGACTTCGGCTCTGTTGCGTTAGCCTGCGATCTGCGTTTCTGAAAGTATCGATAGATACCTAACAAGCTAATCAATATCCAGCATATCTCTATGACAAACGAGGCGAGGTTAAACCGATAGAAGAGCGATACAACGATTAGCAACGCGCCCAGCAAATTTGTCACCGAATAAGCCAAGTCGTCGCTTTTCATGCTTTCAACTTGAAGTAGATAATAAACAACCAAAATGATTGCAACGCCGAAGATACCCACGGCGTCGTACCATTCGAAGGAAAGCGTTTCGATGCCCATAAATAAAAATCGCGGTCTAGGGTTTCAAAGATTGACCTTGTTCGCTTTCAAGCATCACCACTTCATCGATCGAACGACGATAGGCCCGTACCGGTTGTTGACCATCCAGGGCTTTCCCTAATGCCACCATCATCACCGGCACAGTCGATGTTTCGAGCGCTAGAAATTCAGACACCTTGGCCGCATCAAAGCCGATCATCGGTCCGGTGTCCCAGCCAAAATTTTTAGCGGCATACATAAGAGACATCGCAGCCATGGAGCCCGATCTAATCACCTCATCGCGCTGCAGAGCCGGTTGATCTTGATAGGAGCCCTCAATCATTGGAATATATTTTTCTTGCACATCTTGCGGCGTATCGGCATAGATTCGCGCAGCGTCCTGATAGGCGTCTAAGTTGCCACACACGAGTATCACTGCCGAACAATCTTCCACCTGCGATTGCCCGTAAGATAAATTCTTGAGCGTGCTTTTCTTCGAGTGATCGCGAACAACAATAAAGCGCCAATGCTGAATGTTAAAGGAGCTCGGACCTTCAATAACGAGCGAAAATATTTCTTGTAATTGCGCATCGCTAATCGATACTCCCGGCTCGTATTTTCTTACGCTGTGCCGTTCCCGACAAAGATCTTCAAATTGCATAGTGCTCCCCAAAATCTAACTTCTAGTGTTCTATTGGATCGGGCGTTGCCGCAAATAAACCTAATCGGCAGCGACTAATTCCTCTTGGCAACGACGGCAATAATAGCGTCGACGACCAGAGTTAATACGATTGTGTCGAATCGCAGATAATTCATGTTGCCCACAAGCGCAAGCATATGAGAAATGCTGCATTTTTCGTTTTGGAATATCGCTTAAATCAAAATAGCAGCGCACCGCTGGATCGGCGCCGAAAAAACGCATGATGGATTGCCATTCCCTGCCGTGGGGCTTAAGGTATCGGTGGTCGAACAAACTATCGCTGACGTAATGGGCAACTTCATGCGGGATGGTGTTGGCAAAATTTTCGTTCCAGTATTTCGAAAATGCGTACGAATTAAATCGAATACTGCGCACGCCTTTCTTTTTACAATACATCCCGAGCGTGTTGCCAATAAGATCAAAATGCACCGGAATACCCGGCATCTCAACAGAGAATTCGCGTTCGACCAAGCCAAGATAGCGTGCGACTTCGTTTGTCACTAAATCTTCTCTGTTGTGATCCAATGCTTGTACGGTCATTTTTTACATATATCCGTATGCTGACCAGCCGCCATCTATCGTCATTACTGATCCCGTCATGAAAGCGGCTTCGTCGCTCGCAACATACACGACAGCTTGTGCAATTTCGTCCAGGCTACCTAGGCGTCGCTGAGGTGTTCTTTTTTTCAATGCGTCTAAAGACAGTTTGCCCGCCTGCATTAGGTCCTCGATAAGTTCCGTGTGAATATATCCTGGAGCGACGCAATTCACCCGTACCTTGTACTTCGCGCATTCAATCGCCAGCACGCGAGTCATATGGTTTACGGTTGCTTTGGAGGCACAATACCCCAATGTTTGCGGGATGGCGTTTTCCCCCACAATTGATCCGATATTAATAATAGAGCCGCCATTACCTGAAGCTTTCATTTGGCTTACCGCGGCCTGGGAACACAAAAAGACCGATTTCGCGTTCACGTCCATATGCAAATCCCAATTATCCTCAGACATTTCGAGTAAAGGTACGGGTTGGGAAATACCGGCGTTATTTACCAACAGCGCAACGGACCCTAATTGCTGCTGAATTTGATCGAAACACAAGCGAACTTGCTCGGCGTCTTCTACGCGGCAGCCAAATCCCGCAGCGCGACCACCATTAGCTAAAATTTCGGCGACCACCGGGTCGGCGTTCTCCTTACGTGTTGCCAGACACGCTACGCGGGCACCCTCTGCTGCGATTGCCAGCGCAATCGCCTTGCCGATTCCGCGGCTCGCGCCCGTTACAACCGCAATTTTGTCCTGCAGCTTAGCCGCCATTGTTATGTTCTCTCGTCAAGATATCGCGCACATTATACGGTTTGATCTCCCCCAATGGCGCGTTCGGCATTGGCGTCGAAAAAATCGCGTGTTAGGGTTTTCACCTTGAAGCTCCGGGATAAAGGAACGGACATGCAACTACCCATACCATTAGTCACGACCCAGTGGTTAGCCGACCACTTGGGCGAACCAGAATTGCTCATTTTCGACACGAGCGTTCATCTAGCTCACAAAGAAGGTGGCGGGTATTTGCCACAAAGCGGCCGCGATAATTTTAATCACGCCCATATTCCCGGCGCGCAATTCGTAGACTTAATAAAGGAACTGGCTGATCCTGATACCAATATTCCTTTTATGATGCCGAAAGCAGAGCGCTTCCGCGATATTTTACAAGGCTACGGCGTACGAAACGAAAGTGCGCTTGTGTTTTACAACGATGGCATCCCGATGTGGTCAACCAGAGCCTGGTGGATGTTTCGG
>JBCCFA010000289.1:0-6164 GCA_039029975.1 Pseudomonadota bacterium | reverse complement strand
GGCGTTTTGAAGAAGATAGGCCCCATGCCGATGATAACTGGAATGTGCGATATCCAGACCAATTTCATGCAGACGGGCTGCCCACCGAAGGTGATTTTCATGGTCAAGATTATTCAACTCGAAAAAGGGTCAAGCGATAACGCTTGGGATCGAGGCAGCTAACAAGAAGATAATCGTTACGATAAAAGATGAAGCCGGCGGTATCCCGTTTCAGCCGGAACCTAAAGAGTTAGAACCCGGTCCTACAACTAAACGAATGGGTACCGGTCTGGGGATTCCCATTGCGTTTAAAGTTTGCAAAGCGCACAACTGGACCTTGAAGTTCTTGATCACTAAAGGCGTTGGAACGACGGCGGAAATCACAGTGCCAATCTATGAGGAAACAGATGAACAAGCTGCAGAAGATGGGCGAGAACGGTAAAAACATGATATGAGTGAGACAGATATGCGCCCTCTCGATGGCAATCAGTCAAACCCGGTGATGGTCGTCGAAGATGAGTTAATCTTTGCCAAAGCGGTAAACAAACGCCTAACGAAAGAGGGGTTTGAGATCTTATCCTGTCCTGATCTCGAAACCGCCGAAAAAACGCTAAAAGAGCATCAACCGGCCCTAATCCTTTTAGATATGCGCTTGCCGGATGGTTCAGGCTTGGATTTTCTCGCCAAAGTCCGCGAGACCGATGGACTGAGCGTACCCGTTGTTGTGATGACAGCCTATGGTGAGGTAGAAGACGCCGTTACGGCGATGAAGCTATCGGCGGCGGATTATTTGAAGAAACCTGTGGATCTAGAAGATCTCGTGCTGACCGTGCAGAAAGTGTTAGCCAACGAAAAAATATCCTTGCAGTTGGAATACTCCAAAGCCCGCGAGCTATCTGCTGAAGCGGAAACCACCATGATCGGCGAATCGCCGGCAATGAACACCTTAAAACAACAAATAGAGCAGATCGCAAAACTCACACAAGCTGGCGACATCGAACCGCCCACGGTATTAATCACCGGAGAGACCGGCACAGGCAAGGACGTTACCGCAAGAGAGATTCACCGCCTGTCTGCCCGTGCCGAAAAACCTTTTGTGCACGTTGATTGTGCTTCTTTACCTAAAGATCTGATCGAAGCTGAACTATTTGGTCATACCAAAGGGGCTTTCACCAATGCGCACTCTGAGCGCGTTGGTTTAATTGAAGCGGCGGAAGACGGTGTGGTGTTCTTGGACGAAATCGGTGAGATTCCTTTGGAGCTACAGTCCAAATTACTGGCGGTGCTAGAGCGGCGCCGTTTACGACGCGTCGGGAGCAGCCATGAGCGGGAAATAGCGGCGTGGTTCATTGCCGCGACAAATCGTGACGTTGAAAAAATGGTCGCGGACGGGGCGCTTAGGTCGGATCTATATTTTCGCTTAAATGTAATGACCTTACATTTACCACCATTACGCGAGCGCGGCGAAGACATGTTAGTGCTCGCTAAATACTTTGGCGCGGAGGTCGCGCGTCGATATGGTTTCGAACGATTCGCGCTGGACAACTCGGCGGAGTCGGCCGTCTCTAATTACGGATGGCCAGGCAATGTGCGCGAGCTTCGCCATGTGGTCGAACGCGCAACTTTGCTAAGCGGGGGCCGCGCCCTACAAAACATTGATCTCATGCTTGGCGGCAGCGCAACTGGCGTTGAACCTTCCTCAAACACACCTAACGGCGCGTCTACTTCGTTAGCTGGCATGACACTCGATGAGGCAGAATTAATGCTTATCACAAGCGCGTTGGAGCGCCTAGAAGGCAATGTTTCGGCGGCCGCTCGCGAGTTGGGGATCACCCGTATGGCGATGAGATACCGGATGAAAAAATACGGCTTGAATTGAAACTGGGCATTCATACACACCCTATCGACGTACAACGCTTTAGTGCAGTTTCAAGCGGGGTTTCGACGAGCGAGTAATCCAGTTCGCCAGCGTCAACGCGCAGGTGCGTATCAGTCCCTGCACGGCGAACTGGTGCATTTTATACAGCGATAGATAGGCGCACCTGGCGAACCAACCTTCAATAGCAATGCTGCCACTTTGGCGCCCAAAAAGATTGCCCATCAAACTGCCTACCGTACTCGTCGTGCTCAAATTGATCAGCGAACCAAAATCCTGGTAGCTAAACTTAACCGGATCGTCACGTTTGATGATATGCGCGATCGATTGAGCAATCGTACTAGCCTGTTGGTGTGCAGCTTGAGCGCGCGGCGGGGCAAATTCTGCGTCACTGATTGGGCAGGCCGCGCAATCTCCTAGCGCGAATATCGAATCGTCTTGTGTGGATTGCAAGAATTCGTTGACGATAAGTTGATTAATCCGGTTGACCTCTAGGCCATCTAAGTTAGCAAGCACATCAGGTCCTTTGATACCAGCCGCCCATACCTTAATTTCAGCAGGAATGAATTTGCCACTTTTGGTGTGAAAACCAAGTTCATCGGCTTTGCTGACAAATTCATTAACGTGTATTTTCACACCGATGCTTGCTAGCGCTTCCTGGGTTGCGTTAGATATTTTTTCGGTCAGGCCCGGCAGAATTCGATCGGAACCTTCAATCAAATGGATGCGTAAATCTTTATCTAGCTGGATATTTTGCAATCCGAAATCGACTAAGGTATGCATGGAGTGATGCAGTTCAGCCGCGAGCTCGACGCCTGTCGCGCCGGCGCCAGCGATGGCGATGTGGAGTTGTCCTTCGCGCAAAGGCTCGGTTTGAGTATTCGCCGAATAACAACTTCTCACTAAGAATTTATGAAAATCATCTGCTTGGTATCTGCCGTCAAGGAAAAAGCAATGTTCGGCGACGCCTTCAATAGAAAAATCGTTGGTTACACTGCCCACTGCGATGACCAAAATATCGTAGCGGACTTCGCGTGCGGGGATATAGAGATCGCCCTTGTCGTCATACGATGCAGCAATGGTTATCGTTTTTGAGGCGCGGTTGAGCGCGTCTAGTTTGCCCAATCGAAACTCAAAATGATTCCAGTGGGCTTGCGCGAGGTAACTTAGTTCGTCGTCATTGGAATTTAGGGTGCCGGCCGCAACTTCGTGTAGGAGCGGTTTCCAAATATGCGCGTAGTTTTGGTCAACCAGCATGACTTCGATATCGTCGCGCTTCTTGTAGGTGCGGCCTAGTTTCGTGACAAGCTCCAAGCCGCCGGCGCCGCC
Source organism: Pseudomonadota bacterium (assembly GCA_039029975.1). Lineage (GTDB taxonomy): Bacteria > Pseudomonadota > Gammaproteobacteria > JBCCFA01. The sequence goes on along the minus strand of JBCCFA010000289.1, from coordinate 2,980 downwards.
ACCTACGACGATAATTCTAAAAGGTGTATCCATAATTTTTGTCAGTATCGGAAATCTGTTGTTTGGCACGGTATACTACGTAGAAAGCGAACATTACTGATGAAATCGGCATTCGGCAACGGATGTTAGACTTGAGGGTAGTCAACTATGGACGAGAAAACGCAGACCGAAATTGAGGCCGCGACCTTCCGCAAGCTTCGAGATTACTTGCAGGAACACACCGAAGTGCAGAATATCGACTTAATGAACCTTGCGGGATTTTGTCGAAACTGTTTGTCTAAATGGTATCGCGCCGAAGCTGAGGAGTTAGGTGTTGACGTCGATTTGGAAGACGCCCGTGAACTTGTTTACGGCATGCCTTACAGCGAATGGAAAAGCAAACACCAGAAAGAAGCATCTGCGGAGCAGCTTCAGACTTTCGATGAACGGGAGCAAAATTAGTCTCAATAATCGTGCTGGCAGATAACCGCCGGGTCGATAGCTAGATGGGTTTGAGACTTCGCCTCAACCTGTTGTTGAGTGTTATTTTTGTCGCAACGCTCGGCATTGGTTCGCTGCTGCTGTATAACGTGTTGAGGGCAGGCGTAACGGAAGAATTGACCGCCTCGGTTGACCAAGCGGCGAAACTGATTACCGTTGTCGTTAATCAACTTCCCCAGGACCTCTCAGAGCACGAGTTGCAGCGAGCAATCAACGAAATAGCCTCCATCGGCTCAACCCGCCATCTCCGCATATCGACAGATCCAGGCACAAGTCTCACCGAAGAATCTGAATCACTCGCCGCGCCGTCGTGGTTTTTTAACCTGCTTGCACCGGAACCTTCTGGGCTGATACGAATTATCGATTTACGCAGCAAGCGTCGGCGGATAATTATTAGAGCGGATGCGACCGCCGAGATTAATGAAGCGTGGCGTGAGGCCATTCCTCTCTCTTTTACATTAGTGTTATTCGGTTTGCTGGCCAACGGCTTGATCTATGTCTTGATGGGTCGCAGCTTAGCCGCACTAGAGAAGGTCGGTGGGGCCTTGGAGGGAATGGGTGAGGGCGATTTTTCGGTGGATATTCCAAAGGTGGGCGTGTCTGACACCGATCGGATCATCGAGCGGGTGAACGAATTAGCCGAGGCGCTGAGACGAAGCCAAGCAGAAGCGCAAATGTGGGCTCGTCGGTCTATGACTATCCAAGAACAAGAGCGGCGAAATTTATCTCAAGCTTTGCACGACGAGCTCGGTCAATCAATAAATGCAATCAAAGCGCTGGGCGTGGCGATAAAGCAGCGCTCGGATAAGCAACGTGGGCTAGATAAGAGCGTGCAATCAATTATCGACGTGTCTGGTGAAATGTATGATCAAATCCGCGACATGATGAACATTTTGCGGCCGCCTGCGCTAGACGAATTGGGTCTGCGCCTTGCATTAGAAAATATGGTGGACGACTGGAATAGTCATCACCAAGATACTTTTTGCAAGATAAAACTTCCCGAGAATTTGCCGACGTTTAGTGAGAACCTGTCAATTAGCGTGTTTCGTATTGTCCAAGAGGCTTTGAACAATGTGGCTAAACACGCGGCAGCGACGGAAGTCGATATCGTATTGTTAATTAGTTCTGCAGCAGAGTCGAGATTGAGGCTGACAATTGAAGACAACGGGCACGGGTTTAATTTGACTACAGTTCAGAAAGGACTAGGAATTCACGGCATTGAAGAGCGAGTTGACGCGCTAGGCGGAGAACTCGAATTAATTTCCGGCGCCCAAGGAACTCAATATAAAATAAGTATTCCAATTCACCAGAATTAAGGCATACTCGAAATCCACGTTATTTGCATGTGGTGGAACAAGTTAGAGCAGAATCAATATGAATCCAACGCGCGTCCTTCTTGTCGACGACCATGCCGTTGTGCGCATGGGCTACAAAACGCTAATGGAGACAACCGGCGAGGTTGAGATCGTAGCCGAACTCTCAAGCGGCGAAGAAGCAATTCGCGTGTTTGGGGACATCAAGCCCCAAGTGACGGTAATGGACTTGAGCCTACCCGGTGTTAGTGGTTTAGAGGCGATTAGGCGAATTGTGACGAAATACCCGGACGCAAAGGTGCTGGCCTTCAGTATGCACGAGGATTTGGTGTTCGTTGAGCAAGCATTACAGGCGGGCGCGATTGGCTACATAAGTAAGAGCAGTGCACCGACCATTTTGGTCGACGCAGTTAAATCTGTGGCGGATGGCAGTATCTACTTAGACCCGGACATTGCGCAGCGTTTAGCGTTTCATAAAGCGCGAGGAAAAACATCGCCTATGGCGGAGCTATCGCCACGCGAGTTTGAGATTTGCTCGATGCTTGCCTCTGGAATGCAGTCTAACGAGATTGCTGAAAAATTATCGCTTAGTGCGAAAACGATCGCTAATTACACGACTCAACTCAAAAGCAAACTTGATGTGAATTCAATTGCGGAACTGACTCGGCTCGCGATTCGTCACGGTATTGTCGAACCCTAAAGCGTGCGATTGCCACTGCAATCGCACGAACAGATCGGTTCAGTCGTCGATAGCGACTCCCCAAGGGAATTTGCCAACCGGAATTGTGGCCACAACTTTGTTGGCTTCAGTATCGATAACAGAGACTTGGTGGCTCACTCCGTCGGTAGTGTAGAGACGTTTCCCATCTTTGGTAAGCGCTAACCCCCAAGTACGTTTGCCAACGGGGATAGTCGCTAGGATATCTAGGGTCTCCGCGTCCATCACAAATATGGCATTGGCGCGTCCGCCGGCAACGAATAAACGGGATTCGTCAAGACTTAATAAGACATCCTTCGGTTTTGCCTTGTCATCGCCCAAGGGTCGCTTACCGATAATCTTACCGGTCGCTATGTCAACCTTCTTCACTTCACCGCTAATTTCAGAGGTCGCGTAGGCGATTGTGCTGTCTTTATTAAACGTTGCCGCGCGCAGAAGAATTAATGATTGCAAGGGCAGCCAAGGCAGT